>JASHYW010000219.1 GCA_030042885.1 Streptosporangiaceae bacterium
GTCACCACCACCCGGGCCGACCGCGCCAGCACCCCAAGCGACACCGGATCGGCCGAATCGGCGATCAGCAGCGGCCAGGCCGACGCGGCAGCGCCCAGCCCCGCCCGGACCTCAGCCAGCCGCCGCTGCGACCGCCCGGCCAGCCCGATGCGGACACCGCCCGGCGCATGACCGGCCAGGTACCCGGCCACCAGCCGCCCGGCGAACCCGGTGGCGCCGAACACCACGACGTCCAGCTCACGGTCTCCGCTCACCAGTTCATCGTAGGCAAAGCGGCCCCAGAAGCGCGTGGCCCTGGCCCCGGGCAGGGCGTTATTGCGGGCAGGGCGTTATGTCGCGGGCAGGTCGTACACCCGGACATCGAACCCGGCCATGGCAAGGTGTTCTTCCAGGAGCGGTTCGATCTGGTCCCAGTTCCCTCCGGCGAGCCCGCAGCCGATGCGCGGCATGTGGATAATCGTCCCCTCCTCGATCCGGCCCGCCAGCTCGGACAGGCACTGAGCGAGCGCATCGTAGCGGATCGCCACGGGATTGGCCGGGCTCACATAACCGTGCTGCGCCACCATGTTGGCAACACACAGGTGGTCTCCCACCTTAACTAGCTGAACCATCCCAAGGCCGAACTTCTGACCGCTCCGTGCCCATCTCCGGTACGCCGCTTCGGGCTCGTGCCAGCGGCGGCTGATCGCCAGGACGAACCCCTTCCCCCAGCCGCCCGAGTCGTTGCAAACGTGGGCGATGACACCGGGACCCCGACCGCCCGGAGCCGTGGCATCCCCGATGAGATAGGTGATCGCCATCACACCATCGTTGCAGATCGCCCCGATTCTGGCGTTCGCATGGCAAACCCTATCTGTTCACGAGCCCTATCTGTTCACGAGCAGCGACCCTCCTCGCCGAGGGGTGAGAAACCCATTCCCCGATCTGTACGCCTCAGTCCGGCAGCCCCTCGCGGAACCTGCATATTGGTCAATCTGGTGCGCCAGCGCCAGCAGCGCGCCGAATGCGCCCTGGCAGGCCCTCGCCGCGACCAGCATGTCGAAGCTGGCGGCCGCCCCGCCGACGGCCGACGCGGCGGCGAAGCCAAGCGCGCCAGCCAGGAACGTGACCTTGCGGCCGATCAGGTCGCCCAGCCGTCCGCCAAACAGCAGCAGGCTGCCGAACGCGAGCGCGTAGGCGGTGACCACCCACTGCCGGTCCACGGTGGAAAAGCCCAGGGCCCGCTGCGCGGACGTAGCGCGATGTTCACGATCGTAGCGTCCAGCACGAAGATGAGCTGGGCGAGGCCGACGGTGGCCAGGATCAGCCACCGGCGGGGGTCGGGGGCTGCGCTGGCCCGCGCGGCGCGCATGACGGGCGTGGGGCCGGAGTTCATGGCTTCCTCCATGGACGTGGTGCCGCGGCTACGCGGCGTGGGAGCTGGTGGGGACGCCGTGGCGGGCGGCGTAGGCGTACGGGTGGTCGAACACGTCGCGTACCCGTTCGCCGGCGAGCACGGGCGGGACGAACCCGGCGCCGGCCGGGTGCTTCGCCGACGGCGTTACGCAGGCGACTTCGACCGCAGGATGGCGATGAACTCCCGCATCCAGGCTGGATAGTCCGGCCAGGCCCGGGCCGAGATCATCTGCCCGTCGATCACCGCCGCCCCGTCGACGAACTCGGCTCCGGCCGCGGTCACATCGGGCGCCAGCGCCGGGTGGGCAGCGGTCCGGCGGCCCGCCAGCGTCCCGGCTGCGGCAAGGACCTGAGGCGCGTGGCACAGCTGGGCGACCGGCTTGTCGCCCTCCATGAAGTACCGCACGATCCGCTGCACGTCAGGGTCATTGCGGATGGCGAACTCCGCCCTTTCCGAGACGACAGCGTTCGCCGAGAAGCTGTCGGCCCTGTGCTCGTCAGGGCCCACGTTCCGCAATCTCGATCTCGTTCGCGTGGACGAGCTGTAGCCAACCGGACGGCCTCCTCTGGCCGCGTCTATCCACCAGGGCCGTCCGTCGAGGATCTGTAGCTGGGTCACCGAGGGGTTAGCCTGGCTCAGCGAAGCGACTGAGGAAGGAGCGCAGCGCGGTCACCTCGGTAAACAGGTGGCCGGTGATGCCGAGCGCCTCGGCGCCGCGGACGTTCGCCTCGCGGTTGTCGATGAACACCGCATGGGCAGGGCTAATGCCCAGGTCGTTCAGCACATGCTGGTAGATCTCCGGGTGCGGCTTGAGCAAACCGAGCTCGCCGCTCACGTAGCACGCCTCGAAGAAGTCCCCGAGCGGGCCGTGCCGGAAATAGCTGCCGAAGTCCGGGCCTGCGTTGGACAGCAGCGCGAGCCTGGTGCCGCCGGTCTTGAGATCGGCGAGCACCTCGATGGTGCCCGGGTTGATGGACAGCCAGCTGCGGAAGTCCGCGGCCCACAGCTGGTGCACTCGCGCGTCGTCCCAGCTGGCGCCGACGTCGCCGGCGATCGCCTGCCAGTACGCCGCGACGCCTGCGCTGCCTTGGTCTAGGCCGTCGCGGTGGGCGAAGTAGGCCCGCCAGAAAGACTCGCTGTCGCGACCGACTCCGGCCAGGTCGGCGATCACCTCCCGGTCGGCAGCGGACGGCGCCAGCGAGATGACCTCCCCGTAATCGAAGATGACGGTCCGGCCGGGCAGCGTGATGGGTGTACGGGTCACTCAGGGAAAACTACCGCCCCGTGCCGCGTGACTGTCATCCACGCGGAGGTCGCGGGATTCGCCATGAGCTGTGTCAGCCTGGTCGCCACCCAGAATATGACCGGCTTGTAGCGGTCGCCATGTAATCGAACAGCGGTCGGGGCCTGCCGGGCCCGGCGTCGAGGGCGTCCGCGGCTTGCACGGTGGAGGTGATCGTGACGAGGTGGTGCATGGCTGGCTCCCGGGTAATCAGGCGGCGCGCGGGGCGCTCAGTTCGAGCTGGACGTTGTCCGAGTCCCATCTGCGTTGCTTTGCCAGCCTGCATCCAGCCGCCCCTGGCCAACTGGACTGTTCCGATCAGTTGCCTCTCGGGCGATACTGAAGCCGCTGCCGCGCCATCTCGCATACGCCGCTGCGTTCGTTGTCTGCCACGACACGCCTTGCCTCATCAAGATCGGCCGGGGTCAGCAGGCCGTTGGCAAGCAGGAAGTCGGCGAGATCACGCGCGTGGCCGCGTTCTTTCCAAATGAGGCCCTGAAGCAGCTTCTTGTAGTCGGATACCGCGCCTTCTCCGCTCAGGTTCAGGGCGATGACCACGTTCATCATCGGCACCGGCTGCGGGGCGGCCAAGCCGAGGATGAACTCCTGGTAGTAATAGGCCATCGTCAGCCGCGCCGTGGCGTTGCGCACGAAATAGCCACGTACGCGAGCCACCGCGTCTTCTCCGGGCACACTGCCCCGCGGCATGATTTTCCCGACCCGGGTGGTCGGTTGCTTGTCACCGTCCGTGGCGGCCGGATCGGCGCGGGGGCGTGCCGACATGTCGAGCCGCAGCCGCAGCACCCAGGTACCCACGCTGACCAGCCACGGGCCCTCTGCAAGTACTACCGGCAGCGCCTCGTAGCGTGCCGGGGCAACCGGCAGGACGTGACACGCCGTCCGCTGCACGGCCTCAGCGCTGAGAGGTGTCCCGGCTGCTTCCGGCGCCAGATAAACCCGGTAGGTCGTGTCACGGCTAAACAGCTCCCAGCGGTGGTGAACGTAGCGAAGACCCGCACAACGTGGGGCACGGTGCAG
>JASHYW010000220.1 GCA_030042885.1 Streptosporangiaceae bacterium
GCGGTCATCTTCGGAGTGTCCGTCGCGGTCGGGTCGTCCGTCTTGCCGGCTGCGCGTGGGCCGGGATGAACCGGACCCGGCAGGTCCGGGGCGGACAGCTTGAGCGCCCATCCGTTTTCTCATCCCCGGTCCCCGTTCGCTTGCCGTGCCTGGATACGTTTTATTAAACGCGTAGGGCTTTCCGGCTGGTTCACAGATTACCCGCGAATTCCTGCCTGTAAGGAAATGCAACGCAGACATCACTGGACCGCACTGAACCGCACTCGGCATCACTCTTTAACATTAGACAGCACCAGAGCGTATTGATAATTGGCCCCTTATCCGAGATAAAGAGCACGTCCTCGGCTTGCTGCGCGGTCAGCGCGGGCAGCAGCGCGCCCCGCCCGGTCGGGACCAGCAGGAACGCGCTCCACGACACCGCCCCCAGGCGGTTGACCAGCGCGGCGATGTCCGCCAGGTCGGTGAGGTTGTGGCCGGTGACGGTGGTGTTGATCTGCACCTTCAGGCCCAGCTCCAGTGCGGCCCGCCAGGCGTCTAGCCCGAAGTTGCCGTAGCTCTCCGTAGGCATTGCGTCCTGAGCTGCCGGTTCGGCGAGATCCGGACACAGAGTGTAGTCAGAATATACGCGTGTCGCTACCGGGATCTACACCGGTATACCGTTATGATCTGGCTATGACGGGAAACAGCGGGAAAGTTCACGTAGTCAGAGTCAGCAAGACCGGGTATCTGGACAAGCAGGGCCGCCGCCGGGACTACTCCTCGGCCTACCTGCGCCGCACCTACCGCGACGGCGGCAAGGTCAAGAACGAGACCGTGGCCAACCTGTCCACGCTGCCGGACCACGTCATCGACCTGATCGACGCCGGGCTGAAGGGCCGGCAGCTGGTCCCAGTCGCCGAGGCGGTCACTATCACCCGCTCGCTGCCGCACGGCCACGTCGCCGCCGTGGCCGCCATGGCCGCCAGGCTGGGGCTGCCCGCCCTGCTGGGCCCGGCGGGCCGACCGCGGGACCTGGCCCTGGCCCTGATCATCTCCCGGGTGGTCCAGCCGGGCTCGAAACTGTCCACCCTGACCTGGTGGAACGACACCACCCTGGGCGCCGGCCTCGGCGTGGCCGGGGCATCCACCGATGACATCTACGCGGCGATGGACTGGCTGGAGCACCGGCAGGACGCGATCGAGGCGGAGCTGGCCCGCCGCCACCTGGCGCCGGAGCTGAACCCGGCGCGGATGGCGCTGTTCGACCTGTCCAGCTCGTGGCTGGAAGGCTCGCACTGCCCGCTGGCCGCCCGCGGCTACTCCCGGGACGGCAAGAAAGGAAAACTGCAGATCGAGTACGGGCTGCTCACCGACCCGGCCGGGCGGCCGGTCGCGGTCCGGGTCTTCCCCGGCAACACCGGCGACCCCGCCGCCTTCACCACCATCGCGGACGTGGTCCGGAAGAAGTTCGGGCTGGCTCAGATGGTCATGGCCGGCGACCGCGGCATGATCACCAGCGCCCGGATCGCCGCCCTGAATCAGCTGGAAGACGGGACACCGCGGCCGGACGCCTACGGGTGGATCACCGCGCTGCGCGCCCCGGCCATCCGCAAGCTGATGGCCGAGGACGGCCCGCTCCAGCTCAGCCTCTTCGATCAGCAGGACCTGGCCGAGATCACCTCGCCCGACTTCCCCGGCGAGCGGCTGGTCGCCTGCCGCAACCCGGTGCTGGCCGCCGACCGCGCCCGCACCCGCGCCGAGCTGCTCGCCGCCACCGAGAACCTGCTCGCCCCCCTCCTTGCCCGGGTCCAGGCCGGGAAACTCACCGGCGCCGGGCCCATCGGCGTCGAAGCCGGCAAGGTGATCAGCAGGTACAAGACCGGCAAGCATTTCGCCGTCACCATCACTGACACCACCCTGGCCGTCACCCGCAAGCAGGACCAGATCGACGCCGAGGCCGCCCTGGACGGGTTCTACGTGCTCCGCACCCCGGTCCCCGCTGGCGAGCTCGACGCGCCCGCCGTGGTCACCGCCTACAAGAACCTCAAGTACGTGGAGCGGGACTTCCGGCACATCAAATCCGACGACCTGGACCTACGGCCCGTCTTCCACCGGCTCGAAGAACGCGTCAAGGCGCACGTGCTGATCTGCATGCTCGCCTGCTACCTCACCTGGCACCTGCGCCAGGCGTGGGCCCCGCTGACCTTCACCGGCGAGAACCCGCCTCGGCAGGCCAATCCCGTCACCCGGGCCAGCCGCTCGGCGGCTGCCCAGATCAAGGCGTCATACCAGCACGACCCGGCCGGACAGCCCTACCGCAGCTTCCGCGGCCTGCTGGAGCACCTGGCCACCTTGACCCGCAACCAGGTCCAGTTCGCCGGCACCCGGGTCACCGTCCCGATGCTCACCGAGCCGACCAGCGCCCAGCGCGAGGCCTTCAGCCTCCTCGGCACCGCGATCCCGCTGACCTTGAAGTAGCCAGAACGCGATCCGGCCAACCCGGCAAAACCCCAGGCCAGAGCCGGAACCACCTGCCGAATTAGCCGTAACTTCGGATTAGCGCATGCCCACGCCCGGTGGCATAAAGCGCCGGAGAGCCAGACGTCGCAAACTGGCG
>JASHYW010000221.1 GCA_030042885.1 Streptosporangiaceae bacterium
CCACCAGGAATGGCTTGTCCCACGCGGACAGCCGACGCCAGGCGGCACGGTTGGCCTCGGCGGCGGGGTCATCGGGGGTAGCCGGGACCAGGTTCGGCATAGCCCGGACCGCGGCGGCAAAGGCCGGGTCAGGGAACGGCGCCTAGTACGCCGCCAGGACCTCCGGCGCCAGCTGCTTCTGGCAGCCGGACTGCACCAGGCGAGACACGCTCAGCACGGGCGCGGTGCGGACCACCTCGCGGAACCGCAGCCAGACATCCGGCATCGGCTGGTCGCCGGTGGGCAGCCCGGTATTGGCTGCCACCACCCGGGCGAACCGGCCCGGGTGTTCGGCGACCAGCCGCAGCCCGATCAGGCCGCCCCAGTCCTGTCCGACGAGGGTCAGCCCGTGCAGGTTCAGCCCGTCGAAGGCGAGCGTGCGGATCCATTCCACGTGCCGGGCGTAGCTGTGATCGGAGATCTCGGCCGGCTTGTCGGACCGGCCGAACCCGGCCAGGTCCGCCGCGATCGCCCGCAGCCCGGCGTCCGCCAGCACCGGCATGACCGTGCGGTACAGGAACGACCAGCTCGGCTCCCCGTGCAGCAGCAGGACCGGCTCGCCGTCGGCCGGGCCGGCCTCCACGTAGGCCAGCCGCAGGCCACCGACGTCGGCGTAATGCGGCGGGTAGTCGAAGCCGGGCAGATCAGCGAACCGTTCCTCGGGCGTGCGCAGCACCTTCATTCCGCCATGCTTTCATGGCGGCGCCCACGGTCACAGGCCGACGGTCACAGGCCGAAGGTCGGCGCGATCCCGGCTCCCCCTCGCATGCTGGATAAGCGTCGGAACCGGTTTACACCAGGTGGAGCGGCTTCGCGTGCCAAACGGCGATTTATGCCGAGGTGACCAACTCGACGTACAGGGCGGCGGTCTGCGCGGCGATCGCGGGCCAGCCGAACTCGGCCACGGCGCGCTTGCGGCCCGCCTGTCCCATCGCCGCGGCGCGATCGGGGTCGCGGATCAGCGTGTTCAGGGCGGCGGCCAGCGGTTCCGGCTCTCCCGGCGGCACCAGCAACCCGGTCTGGCCGTCGGCCACCACCTCGGGGATCCCGCCGATCCGCGAGGCCACGACCGCGGTCCCGCACGCCATGGCCTCCAGGTTCACGATGCCGAGCGGCTCGTAGACCGACGGGCAGGCGAACACCGTGGCGTGGCTGAGCAGCTGGATCACCTCCGGCTTGGGCAGCATCTCCGGGATCCAGATCACGCCGGAGCGGGAAGCTCGCAGGCCCTCGACCAGCTCGGTCACCTCGGCCTGGAGTTCCGGCGTGTCCGCCTGGCCCGCACACAGCACCAGCTGCGCCTGCCGGTCCAGCCCGGACGCCGCGCGGAGCAGCACCGGCACCCCCTTCTGCCTGGTGATCCGGCCGACGAAGATCACGTAAGGACGGCCCGAGTCGATGCCATACCGGTCGAGCACCCAGGTCGCAGCGTCAGGCGCGTACTCGCTCGTATCGATGCCATTCCGTATCACCCGGACCCGTTCGGCAGGAATATCGGGGTAGGCGGTCAGGATATCGGCCCGCATGCCGTCCGAGACGGCCACCACGGCGGCGGCTGAGGTCGCGGACACCCGCTCGCACCAGGTCGAGAGCTGGTAGCCGCCGCCGAGTTGCTCCGCTTTCCACGGCCGCAGCGCCTCGAGCGAGTGCATGGTCATCACGTGCGGGATGCCGTAGAGCAGGGCCGCCAGGTGACCGGCCAGGTTCGCGTACCAGGTATGCGAGTGCACCAGCTGCGCGGTCCCCACGGCGGCGGTCATCGACAGGTCGGTCGATATGACACGCAGCGCCTGGTTGGCGCCGGCGAGCAGGTCCCAGGGCTGGTGCGCGACCGCGCCCGGGCGGTCCTCGCCCTGGCAGTGCACGGCCAGGTCGACCAGCGGCGCCAGCTCGCGGGCCAGATAGGTGACGTGCACGCCCGCGCCGCCGTACACATCGGGCGGGTACTCGCGGGTCAGCAGCGCGACCCGAAGCCGGCCGGCCTCCGGGCCGCCAGTCACGGGATGACCTCCTGGCCCTTGCCCACGACGGTGATGCCGCCGACCGAGACCACGAAGCCCCGCGCCCGGTCACGGTCCTTGTCCACGCCCACCTGCGCCCACTCGGGCACGGCGACGTTCTTGTCGATGATCGCGTCCCTGACCACCGCGTGGCGGCCGATCTTGGTGTTGTGCAGCAGCACCGACCGCTCCACCGTGGCCCAGCTGTTCACCCGCACCCCCGGAGACAGCACGGACTGGCGCACCAGGCCGCCGGAGACGATGACGCCGGGGCTGACCAGGCTGTCGATCGCGCGGCCCACCCGGTCGCCGCTCTCGTGCACGAACTTGGCCGGGGGCAGCGACGGGATGTGCGTGAGGATCGGCCACCTGTCGTTGTACAGGTTGAACACCGGCTCGACCGCGCACAGGTCCATCTGGGCCTCGAAGTAGGAATCGAGCGTGCCGACGTCGCGCCAGTAGCCCGCGTCCCGCGCCGTCGCGCCCGGGACCTGGTTGAGCAGGAAGTCGTAGGCCTGCGCGCAGCCGTCCCGCACCAGCATGGGGACGATGTTGCCGCCCATGTCATGCCGGCTGGAGTCGTCGTCGGCGTCCTTGCGCAGCGCGTCGACCAGCACGTCGGCGTCGAAGACGTAGTTGCCCATCGACGCGTAGCACTCGTCCGGGCGGCCGGGCAGCGCCGGCGGGTCGGCCGGCTTCTCCAGGAACTCCTCGACCGTCCTGCCGTCCTTCCCGACGCTGACGATCCCGAACGACGAGGCCTCGTGCCGCGGCACCGGGATGGCCGCCACCGTCACCCCGGCCCCGTGGGCCACGTGGTGGTCGATCATCTGCTGCGGGTCCATCCGGTACACGTGGTCGGCGCCGACGACGATCACGATGTCCGGCTGCTCGTCGTTGATCAGGTTCATCGACTGGTAGATGGCGTCCGCCGATCCGGTGTACCAGTGCGGCCCAAGCCGCTGCTGCGCCGGGACCGGCGTCACGTAGTTGCCGAGCAGGGCGCTCATCCGCCACGTCGTGGAGATGTGACGGTCCAGGCTATGGCTCTTGTACTGGGTCAGCACGCAGATCTTGAGGATGCGTCCGTTGGCCAGGTTGGACAGCGCGAAGTCGATCAGGCGGTACAGCCCGCCGAACGGCACCGCCGGCTTGGCCCGGTCCGCGGTGAGCGGGCTCAGGCGGGTGCCCGCCCCGCCCGCGAGCACGATTCCCAGTACTGACGGCTGCGGCATGACCGGCCCTCCTGTCCCGGTTACTGCTTAGTGTCATGCTCTCGCGTGTCGGGAGGAACGGGGAAGAGCTCACCGGGCGGCCCGGCGGACTGATGGGCCCCGGCGGCGCCCGGCGGGGCGGTCACGGTTGCGGGCGCTGCCTCGGGGTTCTCGGGGTTATTCGGGTCCGTGGCCCGCCAGATCTCGGTGGCCACCACCTGCAGGGCGCCGGCCGTGGGAATGGCCAACAGGGCCGCGACGAAGCCGCCGAACACGCCGCCGATCAGGCTGCCGACGGAGGCCCCGACCAGGACCGCGATCAGCACCAGCAGCGCGCTGATCTTGACCGTCTTGCTCATCACCACCGGGTTCAGCACGTGGTTCTCGACCTGGGTGTAGACCAGGAAGACGACCAGCGTGACGATCCCGGCGGTGATGCTGTGCCCGAACGCGAACAGCACGGTGGGGATGCCGGCCAGCGCCCCGCCGATCATGGGCAGGAAGTCCACCAGGGCGACCCACAGACCCCACAGGAGCGGGAACGGCACGCCGACGATCATCAGCGTCACGAACACCACCGCGCCCGCGATGAGCGAGGTCAGCAGGTTCCCCAGCATGTACCCGGTGACGGCCTGGTTGACCTGCGCCGCCACCTTAGTGATCTCGGCCGCCCGGGCCGGAGCCATCTGGCCGAGAACCCAGCGGCGCATCCTCGGCCCCTCGAGCAGCAAGAGCAGGACCAGGACGAAGATCGTCGCCAGCTCGATGACCAGGGAGACGGCACCCTTGCCGATGGTCAGGGCCGGCTTGCTCAGCGACTGGGCGTAGCTGATCAGCTTGGGCGTGTTCCGCTGCACCCAGCTCTGGATGTGGTACTTGCGCACGATGTGGCCGATCCAGCCCGTGCCGTGCTGCGCGCTGGCCACGTAGCTGGGCAGCCGGTCGGCCAGGTGGGTGATGCCTCTCAGCAGCGGGTAGCCGAACGCCACGGCCATGCCGATGAAGACCAGTACCGCGAACAGGGTGACCATCGCGACCGCGATCCCGCGGCGCGGGACCACCCGCTGCTGCAGCAGGACCACGATGGGGTTGAGCAGCACCGAGACAAACGCGGCCACCAGCATCAGCAGCACGATGTCGCGCAGCCGGTAGATCAGCTTCCCGGCCAGGTACGTGGCCGCGACCACCGCCACGGTGACGACGATGGTCCGCAGCGGGACATGCCGCACGTCGGCGGCTTTCCACAGCCGCGCGAGCCGTCCTTCGGGCCGCGGAGGCGCATCGGTCACCCGACCAGCATGCCAGGTCGGCGCCGGTCCGCAATGCCCGGCTGGTGGCCGGGACCCTGCCCGCCGGCCCGAGCAGGACACTGAGGGGGCTGCGCGTGCTCGGGAGAGCGGAGAATGTCATACTGTCCGTCTGATCCATCGCGAACCGGCCAGGCTAGGAAGTACGGCATGACTCCAAGCGCCAGCCTCCCGCCCGATCCCGACCGCAACCTCGCCCTCGAGCTCGTTCGCGTGACCGAGGCAGCAGCGATCGCCGCAGCGCGCTATATGGGCCGCGGCGACAAGGAGCGTGTGGATCAGGCCGCCGTCGATGCCATGCGGCCGGTGCTCAACTCGGTCCAGATGGACGGCATCGTCGTAATCGGCGAGGGCGAGAAGGACGAGGCGCCGATGCTCTACAACGGCGAGCGCGTCGGCGCGGGGACGCCGCCCGAGGTCGATTTCGCCGTTGACCCCGTGGATGGCACGACCCTGACGGCCAAGAGCCTGCCGGATGCTATCTCGGTCGTGGCCGTCGCTGAGCGCGGAACGATGTTCGATCCCGGCCCATGCATGTACATGGAGAAGCTCGCCGTCGCCGAGGACGTCGCCGACGTCGTGGATCTCGATGCGCCCATCGCCGACAACCTGCGCCAGATCGCAGAGCGGCGGGGCAAGCGCCCTGAGGACATCACGGTGGCGGTGCTCGATCGTCCGCGCCATGCGGATCTCGTGCGGGAGGTGCTGGCGACGGGAGCGCGCATCAAGTTGCTGCTCGACGGCGACGTCGCGGGAGCGATCTTGGCGGCCGACCCTTCGTCGTCGGTGGACGTCTGTGTCGGGATCGGCGGGACGCCCGAGGGTGTGATCGCGGCCTGCGCGCTGCGGTGCCTGGACGGCCAGCTCCTCGGGCGGCTGTATCCGCGCAACGACGGCGAGCGGGCGGCGGCGCTGGAGCGCGGCTATGACCTTGACCGCGTGATGTCGACGCG
>JASHYW010000222.1 GCA_030042885.1 Streptosporangiaceae bacterium
TCCCTCCCGGCGCAGGGCGCGAGACAGGGGTTCGGAGATTGAGGTGTCATCCTCGGCGAGCAGCACGCGAGTCATGAGCTAAATAGTAAAGGAAAGGTAAAACTCTCGTGGCGTTCCGGGGTGCTCAGCGGCCGAAACGGAGGAAAGCCGTGAGCGCCCCGATCACCAGCGCCACCGCGGCGCCCAGGTAGAGCGTGTTCAGCCCGCCGCCAGAGTCCACGACCACGTCCACGGCGGTGACCCCCGCCACCAGGATGATCATCGAGATCACCCTGGCCTTGAGGTCGTTGAGGTCTTGCATCCGCAGCCAGGCAGGCAGACGCAACGACGAGCTACGAGCGTCGGTCCTGGCCAGGAAGAGGTCGTAGAAGCCGAACGCCGCGATCATCAGGGTCGCGCCCACCAAGAACAGATCGGTCAGCAGGAGGAGAAAGCCGAGGTTATGGCTGGTCAGTTCGGGATCGTCCACGACGCGCTTCACCGACCTGACGAAAACATCGGTACCGTAGGCAAAGGACGAGATGGCGGCCAGCAGGAGAACGATCACCGGTACCACGACCACGACCCGGGACAGGCTCAGCGCCCGCTCGAAGAGGCCCTGCAGCCGCGGCGTGGCATTCTTCGCCCGGAACGGGTCGCCGGCCGCCTCCGGCGGGGACGATCCGTCCTCGGCGCTGCCCGCCGGGGATGCCCCGCCCTCCTCGCGTGGCGGATCAGCCATGCCTCATCGGACTCCTTCGCTCACTCCGGCAAAAGGACCCGGGCCTGCGGCCCGGACGCCGCAGGCGTCCTCGGCACCCGCAGGCTACGTCGGAGAGATTACGGGATGCCCGCGGTCATCGCCCGCCCGAGGCGGGCATGCCGGCATGGTCCGGGACGATCAGCTGATCGCGCCGACTAGCTCGGGGACGGGGCACTGGCCCGGCCCAGCCGCCAACTGCACCCAGTCCGCGGACCTGGCCGGCATCTACTTCGCCGTCGTCGCCAGCTGCGAGCAGCAGATCGTCAACGCCAACCAGCAGGCCCTCACCTCGGCGGTCCAGCAGTACCGCGCCGCCTACGCCAAGGAGCTGAGCAAGCTCCCGGGGCTGCTCAAGACGACGAAGGCCACACCGTTCCCCACGGGTAAGGCCGTGCGGACCCGATCGTGACCCGAAGGAACGACGTGCGCTCCCGGGGGGACGTGCCCGGTGCCGATGGCCTCAGGCCGGGCTGATCCCGTGGCGGCGGCGGGGGGGCCTGCGGTCCTTGCCGCGGGCGGCGGCGAACCGGCGCTCCAGCTCCGCCCGCAGGTCCTCCGGCTCCACGATGTCGTCCACCACGAGCTCGGCGGCGAGCCGCAGGATGTCGATGTCCTGGTCGTACTCGCGGCGCAGCCGCTCGGTCTCGGCCGCGCGCTCGGTCTCGTCGGCGATCTGGTCGAGCTTATTCGCGTAGACCGCGTTCACCGCGGCCTCGGCTCCCATCACGGCGATCTTGGCGGTGGGCAGCGCCAGGGTCGCGTCCGGGTCGAAGCCGGGGCCGGCCATCGCGTACAGGCCCGCCCCGTAGGCCTTGCGCACCACGACGCAGATCTTCGGCACGGTGGCATCGGACATCGCGGCGATCATCTTCGCGCCGTGCCTGATGATGCCCTGCCGCTCCACGGCGGTACCGACCATGAAGCCGGGCACGTCGGCCAGGAACAGCAGCGGGATATTGAACGCGTCGCAGGTCTGGATGAACCGGGCCGCCTTGTCCGCCGAATCCACGAACAGCACCCCGCCCTTGAACATCGGGTTGTTCGCGATCACCCCGGTGACCCGCCCGGCCAGCCGGGCGAAGCCGCAGACGACCTCCCTGGCCCACAGCGCGTGGATCTCGAAGAACGAGTCCTCGTCCGTCAGCCCGCGGACGAAGCGCCGCATGTCGAACGCCTGACGCTCGCTGACAGGAACCAGCGCCCGCAAATCGGCCGGCTTCGGGGGCCTGGCCTCGGCGACCGGCGGCGGCTGCTGCCAGTTCTGCGGCATGTAGGACAGGTAGCGGCGCACCGCGTCGAGCGCGTCCTGCTCGGTCGAGGCCAGGAAATGACTGCTGCCCGATACCGTGGAGTGCAGCCGGGCGCCTCCCATCTCCTCCAGCGTGGTCTTCTCGCTGACCACCATCTCCACCATCCGCGGGCTGCCCAGGTACATCGAGGCGTTGCCGTCCACCATCGTGGTGAAGTCGCAGAAGGCCGGGATGTACGCGCCGCCGGCCGCCGACGGCCCGAACAGAGCGCAGACCTGCGGGATCGAGCCGGAGGCCTGGATCTGGGTGCGGAAGATCCGCCCGGCGCCGCGCCGGCCGGGGAACATCTCCACCTGGTCGGTGATCCTCGCGCCCGCGGAGTCGACCAGGTAGATCATCGGGAGGCCGGCCTCGCAGGCCTTTTCGATGATCCGGATGATCTTCTCCACCGTGCGGGCACCCCACGATCCGGCCTTGACCGTCGAGTCGTTCGCCATCAGCGCGACCGGCCTGCCGTCCATCGTGGCGGTCCCGGTGATGACGCCGTCGGCGGGCAGCCCGTCCGCCATGGCGTTGGCGTACCTGCCGTCCTCGGTGAAGCTGCCCTCGTCGATCAGCCGCGCGATCCGCTCCCGCGCGAACAGCTTTCCCCGCGCGGCGGCGGCCTCGTGGTAGCGGGCCGCCCCGCCCTGCTCGATCGTCTCCCTGAGCTTGGCCAGGTCGGTCATGCCGGGATGGTCCTCGTGCGGGGGCCTGCGCGGAGGACCTGGGAGGGCAGGGTGTGGCCGACGATGCGTTCGGCCTCGGCGGCCGCGTCGATCATCGCCTCCAGGTCG
>JASHYW010000223.1 GCA_030042885.1 Streptosporangiaceae bacterium
GGCGATCACCGTGGTTGTCGGTGTGCCGCCGCAGCTCCATGTACCGCATGAGCAGGTCTTGCCCCGCTGTGGCGCCGTCATGCCCGTCCTTGCCGGGAACATCCAGGCCCAGGACATGCCCTGCGGGCCATGCACGTGACGCGGCCCGGCGATCAGCCGCAGGACAGGCTCACGCGATCGTGACCGGACTTGCGCGGAGGCCGCCGCGCAGTCTGGCCGATCTGCACGTCGGCGCCTTTCCCGGTCCCGGGGGGCGGTGGTGTCCCGATACGAGCATTCTGTTTCGCCTCTCCCGGCTCCGGCCCAGCCAGCACAGAAGGAAATAATCAGGACGAGGCCGCCGGCGACCCGGGCACCGGCGGCGGCCCGCCGGGAAACCCGCGGGACAATGAGCGTTGGCACATTGGTCCTTGCTCGCAGGAGGAGGCGGATCGTGTCAGCGCTGATTCCGGGCGCGAGTGCCGCTGGGGGCTGCACCTGGATGACAACAACCGGGCAACCCGGAGTCCAACGGCTGGATCGTGCGGGTGTGGATGGAGCTGACCGACGACCCCGCCAGCGTGCTGGTCATACGCCAGGCTGAGTTCGACCGCAAGCGGGAGGCCCGGATCCCGCTGCCCCGCTACCAGCAGGTAGTCGCCGATTCCGAGGCGCTGTATCACGGCGGTTTCCACGCCGGGCCGCAGACGCGGTATGCGGCCATCGTCAGCGTCGAAAGCGGCCCCTCCCTGGAGCGCTGGATCGGCAGCCAGCTCCCCGAACAGACGCCCCCGGCCAGTCCGTGACCACCAGGCCGGGCCACTGCCTGCGGCCGCACCTCAGCCGGCGCACCGGTGGCCGCCCGCAGGTCTCGGCCACGCGCCCTGATCCGGACGTATGCGCGCGAGAGCAACCTCAGGAACCGCGGCCATCGTGCTGGGCCGCGGGCGGGGCGGTGGAGGAATGCCCGGGCCATTGGCGCGGTTGGGTGCCAGCATGAAGATCGCAGTCATCGGGACAGGGAACATCGGCGGCACGCTGGGTCGGCGATGGCTAGCGGCCGGGCATGAGGTGGCGTATGGCTCCCGCGTCGGTCCTGGCCAGGGCCCAGGTGGCGCCCCGCGGATGGCGGTAGGCGATGCGATCGCCGGCGCCGACGTGGTCGTGCTGGCCGTACCGGGCGGCGCCGTGGCTGAGGTCGTGGCGGCGAACGGCGCGGCGCTGGGCGGAAAGGTCGTGATCGATGCCGCGAACCGCATCGGCGAGCCGGAAGTCAATAGCCGGGCAGCGATCGCGGCCGCGGCCCCGCAGGCCCGTTATGTGCGCGCGTTCAACACGTTGG
The DNA here is from genome assembly GCA_030042885.1 of Streptosporangiaceae bacterium. Next base: position 1,322 of record JASHYW010000223.1, read on the forward strand.
GCTGGGAGAACTTCGCTGACCCGTTCCCGGGGACCGCGTTGTTCTTCGCTGCAGACCCCAGCGCGCGCCCGGCTGCCGAGGAACTCATCGCCGCGGTGGGTCTAGAGCCGGTTTTCGCCGGCGACGCTGCTGCGAGCGGCACGGTGGATGCCCTGCTGTCCTTGTGGTTCGCGCTGGTCAAACACAACGGCGGGAACCGCCGGGTCGCGCTGCGCGTCGTCCGGTAGCGCACGCTGCGGGCACTGGCCCCATCCGGCCAGACGAGCACAGCTCGCGTCGGCCGTCCGACCATGCACGCGACAGGAACGTGCAGGTAAAAGCCGAGCCGCACGCAGATCCGGATCACCGGCCGGGGATGAACCAACGCGTCGGCGATCCGACAGCAGACCCGGGCCGGAGATCGTTTCACGCTCAGTTACTGAGCCTGGTCGCAGCCAGGTGCGCGAAGAGCCGCCTGATTGATCGGCCGCTGCACCGTCAAATGACCGTTCTCATTGCGTCCCCACTGGTCGATATGTGCTGGCGCGTACCCCTTTCCGGCAGCTAGCCGGGGCACCGATTCGCCGGGGAAGATCCTGTCAAGCAGGGGATCGACGGCGGGGGCACTGATGGTGACAGGGTTGGTGGGCCGCAGTAGCGGGGAGGACGGCATGAGTGACACGACGCCAGCTCTGGACGAGGCGTCCGGGCAGATGGCGGCGGCCAGCTTCGGGCTGCCGAACGGCTTCGTCAACCACCGGGCCATGGCCTGCGAGGCGCTGGCCATGCTGACGCTCCTTAGCCGCACCGGGATCGTCTGGCCGGTACCGGCGGCCAGCCCAGTTCCATCAGCGATCAGGATGGCCCGGGCGCGATCGCAGCGTCGCGAGGAGCCATTCAGCCAGCGCGGAACCCGGCCAACTCCGCGCCGGCCGGTGCCGGCGCCATGCATGACCCGCATCAGGGAATGGCGGTTAAATAGTCGAAGCAGGTTGGGTGGATGTAACGTGATCGCCTCGCGCATTCTGGTCCAGGCCGAAGCCGGCCCGGCGGCCGTCGTGACCGCGGCGCGCCGGCAGGCACCGGGCGTCTGGGAGGCGGCGAGCGTGGTCGCACGCCGCGACGTAACCGCGCAGGCGGGGATCCGGGATACCGGCCAGCTGGCCAGGCCGGTGACCTCCCGGGCCCCCGGCACCGGGACGCCGGCGGTGAGCTGCCCGGCCGGTCACCGGTAGGACACCGATCGTCGTGCAGCACTCCACCACCATCCAGCAACTGGGCGAGGGTGCCGTCCAGGCGGTCTGCTCATGTGGCTGGCGCAGTCCGGTGTTCGGCGCCGACAAGAGCACTGGCACCATGGACCCGCTGCAGCACGCGACCGAAGCTGCCGACCTGCACGAGTGGGAGATGTCGCTGCTATTAGCGCGCCGCATGTCGTCGCCGATAGCGCAGCCCCGCTCGATGCCTGGCCAGTATTGTCCATACTGCCGCTAACCGGATGTGGAGGTCCGACGTTGAACGGCCCCGATCACGGAGAGTCCTTCCCGCTCACGGTCACCAGTCATGACCTCAGCGGGGGGACATTCCCGCGCGAGTTCACCTGCGACGGCGCGAACCGGCGCCCTGGCCTGCAGTGGAGCACGCCGCCGCCCGGCACCCGCGAGCTGGCCATTGAGATGCTCGACCCCGACGCGCCGGGCGGCACCTTCACCCACTGGCTGGCCTACGGGATCCCTCCCGGCATCACGAGCCTGGCGGCCGTGCCGGCCGACGCGGCAGAAGGCGTCAACGACTTCGGCCGGCGCGGCTACGGCGGCCCGTGCCCGCCGCGCGGCGCCGCGCATCACTACCACTTCGTCGTCCTCGCGCTGGACACCCGGCTAGGCCTGGCCGCCGGAGCGACAAGGCGGGATCTGGAATCACGCATGCGCGGTCACGTGCTAGGCAGGGGCGAGCTGATCGCGACCTACCAGCGCGGCTGAACAAGTAGAAGGCACAGCCGCGGCCGGCTGTGATCCAGCCGCGGCGCCGCTGCAGCGGACAACCATCTGATTGCTGGCCGCTTGTGCACGAGAGGGTGCCCGGTTGGGCAATCTCGGCAACCAGACGATCGAGCTGGAACCCGCCGGCGTCACCGAGTCGCCTTATGCAACCCACCTGTTCTCAGCGGCTGGCTGCGGGCGAACGGCTGCAGCCAGCCGGGCAGCGTGCTGGCAGGCACGATGGCATTGCTGGGGAACAGGAGGAGGAAGACCAGGGTCGAGGCCGCGTTCGTGGCGGTCTCCGGGTCCTTGGTGGAGGTCCCGATCGCCACGTTCATCCAGCAGAAGGAGTACCCGAACGCGAGGATCAGCAGCATGCCTAGCAGGATCGGGGCGGCGTTGGCGTGGAGGCGGAACCCGACGGCGACGCCAAGACCCACCATGATCGCCAGGACGACGGCGCTGCGGATGAGGTCGGTGACCGACCGGCCCGCGAGGACCGCCGACCGGGCCATGGGCAGGCTGCGGAACCGGTCGATCATTCCGCTGTTGAGGTCCTCGGCGATCCCGATGGCTGAGGTCACGGCGCCGACCAGGACCGCCACGAGGAAGACGGCGGGCACCACGAAGCCGGCGTAGTTGCCGCCCGGGATCTTGATCGCGCCGGCGAGATGTAGCGGAACACGATGAGCAGCATCATCTGCTCGATCGCGGCGAGGCCCAGGCCGGAGGTACGCGATAATCACAGACGATCGCGCAGCCCGCCAGGCCCGGCCGGCTCCACAGGCGGTCGGCGACCTGCATGATTACGTATTGCCGTTCTACACCGAGAATGCTCGCTTCTGCCGCGTTCAGCTGCATCTTCGTACCAGCCCTCAAGTGACGCTCTGTCTGGGTGCGGGTCCGGCTGTCATGAGGCAGGAGCATGGTCCGGGACTCTGTGGTTTCGTGCCCGTCGGCACCGGCACGGGCACTGGTGACCCAGGGCCAAGGCATGCCGGCCAGCGTCGGCGTCGCCGGTCAGCGCGAGCCGTCCTGGCAGTTGCGTATCTGTCCGGGCCGCACTGGATCCCAGCCGGGTTATCGTGGTCTGGGCGGTGGTGGGTTAATGGACAGTTTGCCGTGGCCGGCCTACCTCGGCCTAGGCGCCGGGGAGGTCGCCGCCCGGGCCAAGACGGCGCTGCGGCTGCTGGGGCCGGACCGGTGCGGTGTCTGCCCACGGCTGTGCAAGGTCGACAGGCTCGCGGACCAGCGCGGCCTGTGCGCAACTGGCCGGCAGGCCGTCGTCGCCTCACATTTCCCGCATTCCGGGGAGGAGGATTGCCTGCGCGGCCGGAACGGCTCGGGCACGGTCTTCTTCTCCGGCTGCAACCTGCGGTGCGTGTTCTGCCAGAACTTCGACATCTCCTGGCAGGTGCACGGCGAGCCGGTGACCCCGCGGCGGCTGGCCACGATCATGCTAGCGTTGCAGGACCGCGGCTGTCACAACATTAACTTCGTCACGCCCGAGCATGTCGTCCCGCAGATCCTCGAGGCGCTGCCGCTGGCGATCGACGCCGGGCTGCGGCTGCCGATCGTCTACAACACCAGCGCCTACGACAGCCTGGACAGCCTGCGGCTGATGGATGGCATCGTCGACATCTACATGCCCGACCTGAAGATCTGGACACCCGAGCACGCCCGCCGCTACCTGCGGATGCCCGGCTACCCCCAGGCGGCCCGCCAGGCCGTGGCGGAGATGAACCGCCAGGTCGGCCCGCTGCGCTTCGGGGAAGACGGGCTGGCCCGCCGCGGGCTGCTAGTCCGCCACCTGGTGATGCCGGGGATGGGAGAAGAGACCCGGGCGATCTTGCGGTTTGTGGCTGGGGAACTCGGCACGGATACCTATGTGAACCTGATGGCGCAGTACCACCCAGCTGGGCTGGTCGGCGGTGACCACCGTGATGGCTACCACGAGATCGACCGGCAGCTGGCGCGCGACGAGTACAACCGCGCCGCCGGGTTCGCCGACGAGCTCGGCCTGCGACGGCTCGACCAGCGCAGCCGGGCATCTGCCCTGCTGCTCCGCCGGAAGTAGGACTGGACTGGCACAGATCACCGGTTCCCCCGCTGATCAAAGCGGGCTGGCCACCCGCTCGGATCGGGCGTCCGGCACCCCGATCACCTCGGACACGATCAGACCGGCCTATCATGCTTTGCCGCCGGCCTCCGGCGCCCATCTGAGTGCCTGCAGGCACGCACCCAACTGATGACCACGCAGTCATGCCGATGAGCGGGCGAGCGCGGCATCTGCCTGCATGGCACCGACGAGCGCATTCGCCTCGATTCGATACCGCCCGTCCAGGCCGCCTGCCATCAAGCACTCCTCATCCTTCTGTATGGCGTCTGACCTGCCACGGGCAGTACCGACGCCCGCAGCTGAGAGAAGGGGCAACCGCCCCGCCTCTTCACCGTAGCCCTGCTTAATCGATAAGTCTGGCAGCCGCTGGGGCGCGTCCCAGTCGCCGGCGTTGGCCCGGGCCGCAGGATCTGTCAGGCCCCGTCCAGGTCACCACGCTCTTCCAGTAGCTCGGCCAGCTCCGTGGCGGCGTCCTGGTCGCTGGCGTCGGCCGTGGCCAGCAGCTCTTCCAGTAGCTCGGCCAGCCGCGAGACGGCGGACCCATCCGCGGCATCGGCCCGGGCGCGCAGGATCTGCCCGATCCCGTCCGGGTCGCCGGGCTGAGCCAGCAGCTCGGCCAGCAGCTCGGCTAGCAGCTCGGCCAGCCGCGAGACGGCGGACCCATCCGCGGCATCGGCCCGGGCGCGCAGGATCTGCTCGCCCGCGTCCAGGTCGCCGCGCTCGGCCAGCAGCTCGGCCAGCCGGCGGGCTGCCCACTCGTCGCCGGCGTCGGCCCGGGCGCGCAGGATCTGCTCGACCTCGTCCAGGTCGCCGCGCTCGGCCAGCAGCTCGGCCAGCCGCCGGGCGGCCCAGTCGTCGCCGGCGTCGGCCCGGGCGCGCAGGATCTGCTCGGCCTGGTCTAGGTCGCCCCACCCGCTCAGCAGCGCATTTGATTCCCCGTTCCCTTTCCCTGATGCACCACCGGCAGTTTGGGTTGAAGTGCAGGTGGTCGCGTTCGTGACACTCTCCGGTTGTGAGAGCTCGCGGACCTGAGCCAGGATCGGCGTCCAGTACTCAGCCTGCGACTGGCGGCCGATGAACAAGCCAATGTGGCCGCCCGGTGCGAGGTACCAGCGGACCAGCGAAGAGCCAACCGCGTGCCGCATGTTGTGGACCTGCTGCCACGGCGTGATGTCGTCCTCTTCGCCACCGAGCAGGAACACCGGGCAGGTAATGCTGCGCAGGCTCACGGTCTGGCCTGCGACCTCCAGCTCGCCCTTGAACATCTCGTTCTTGACGAACAGGTGCTCCACGGCCCACAGGTACAGCTTGCCCGGCAGGTTGACCGGGTAGAGGTACCAGTCGTAGAAGTCACTGAAGTGGTCGAGGTACTCGCGGTTGTGCACATGCCGGTAGACCTTGAGGTGCTCTGCCACGTGGGTGATCGGGTGCATCGCGATGAACCCCATGACGAGGTTGATGCCGGGCACGATGCCGCCGTTGGCAGCGACCATGGCCTTGTACAGTGCCATGTTGCCGCGCGGGATCAGGATGGGCATCAGCTTCTGGGCCGGGCCATTCCCGGCGCTGGTGTCGATCGGTGCACCGGCCACGATGAGGGTGTTGACGCGCTCGGGGTGCATGGCCGTCCATAGCGCAGCTTCCCAGCCACCCTGGCAGTTGCCGACGATGTTGACCGTGCCCTCGGGCCCGGCGATGAGATCCACCGCACGGGTGATGAAGTCGAGGCGGTCAGCCTCGGTGGTGTCCTTGGTGGCGTTGGTGCAGCTCAGCCAGTCGAATGAGTAGACCTTGGTCAGGCCCATCTTGACGCAGAGCTGGACCTGGCTCTGGCCTTTCTTGTCGATGATGCACGAGGCGTGCCCGGCCAGCGGCGGGAACAGCAGCGTGGGAACGACGTCGTCGTCACCGACGCTGAAGTCACGCAGCAGCGCGAATGGCGAGGCGAGCACGACCTTATTGCGGCTTTGCCACTGCGGGGGCTTACGGTTGGTGGTCTCGTGGGCCCACAGCGCCGTGTCCACCGGCACTGCTATGGCCTTGGCCATGACACGCGCACTCAGCGTAGTCGCGCCGACCATTGCGTGGGTCAACTGCCTGAACATCTACTTCATCTCCGAATCGCTGGTAAACCCCGTTTGCTGATGCTTCCTCATCAGTCATCCAGGTCGGGCCAATTGCTAACACCTGTGGATCAAGATCGTTTAGGCGGCTTCCGGCTGGGTTTCCCCGCCGGGTCGTTCGACGAGTGTGCCGTTGATGAAGGTCGCTCCGGCGCGGACCAGGGCGACGAGGTGGGGTGCGGGTCAACGTCACCTCTCCGCCATGCTGGTCACCGGGCCCACGCCGGCGCTGTCGGCGGGACCGGATATTCCGGCGAGGAAGTCCAGGACCTCTTGGTTGGCGGCGTGCGCGACGTCAGTGATGTAAGCGTGACCGGCGTCCGGGAACATCACGAGCCGGGCTCCGGCGATGCCGTCGGCGAGCCGCTGAGCGTTGGCGGCGGGAACGATGCGGTCCTGGGCTCCGTGCAGGACCAGCGTCGGGACGCGGATCTCCTCTAGCCGGCCGGTGACGTCGAAGCTCGCGGCGCCGGTGAGCTGGCCGCGGCGTCCCCGTCCGCTGGACCGGGTGCGCCGGACGATCTGCTGGTCTTCCGCCCGGCGCCCGGCCGGCGTGTCCGGTCCGTACAACAGATTCCAGGCCATCCGGTTGAGGGCGGCGGCGGGCAGCAGGGACCGGACTCGTGTGAGCAGTGCGCCACGCGACATGCCTTCGGCCGAGGCGGCGGCGCACCCGAGGATCAGCGACCGGACCCTGCCGGGGTGGTCGAGGGCCAGCTGAAGGGCAATGGCTCCGCCTAGCGACACGCCATAGACGTGGGCGGACGCGGCGCTGGCTGCGTCGAGGACAGCCAGCGCGTCCTCTGCCATCAGCTGCACAGAGTACGGCCCGGGC
>JASHYW010000224.1 GCA_030042885.1 Streptosporangiaceae bacterium
GCAACGTAGTCGCGCAGCACGTACGCGCCGCGCGCGGCGGCCAGGTGGGACGGGATGCCCAGGGCCTCCCGGTCGGGTATCTCCACCGGCGGGCGGGTCAGGTGCAGCGCCACGATCGGGACGTCGAGCGAGAACGCCGTGCCGAGCAGCACGGGCACCTCGTTGTACTCCCACGGGTGCAGGTCGATCACGTGACCCTCGGGGAACAGCTGGGTAACCCCGATGGAGAAGATGCCGAAGTGGGTGCGCGAGTCCTCGGCCGTCTCCGGCCCCGAGTGGCCCGCGATCCACAGCACCTTGCCCACCTTGAGCTCGCTATCCTGGGCCAGCTGGCTGAACAGCCGCATCAGCCCGTACTTGAGGTAGGAGAACGAGCCGTAGGTGGAGGTCGCACCCCAGAACCCGTCAAACTCCCTGAACGGGTCTGCGGCCAGGTTGACCGTGGCCAGCCCGACCATCATGCCCGCGTTGGTGAACTCGGTGATCTCCGTCGGCAGCAGTGCTCCGAACGGATTCTCCTCACGCTCGTACCAGCCGGTGCCTGGCGAGCCGCCGAAGTCCTGGCCGAACCCGGCGATGTTGGTCGATTCGGCCAGGTCGGCGGACGCCGCGATGAACAGGGGCCGCCCGTACTCGCGCAGCGCGAGCGAGTTCACGTAGGAACCCCAGGCGGCCAGCCCGGCCCGGTTGGCCGCCTTCTCGCCCGGCTTCTTCCACATGCTGTCCGGGTAGCTCGCCACGTCGAAGATGCGGCGGTCGGTGAAAACCCCGGTCGCGCCCAGCCGGAAGCCGTCAATCTCCGAAGGCACCGTGTCGGCGATGGCCGCCAGCCGGTCCGACAGCCAGGTCACCAGGTCCTCATCGCGGCGCAGGACGCTCATCGCGATGCCCAGGTTCGCGGCGGCCTGCGACTGCACGGCGGCCGGATCGGCTGGGGCGGGGGAGTCCACGCCCTCGTAGGTCACGCCGTACCGGCCCATGAACTGCTTGCGCACCGCCCAGAACTGCTCGGCGTTCATCGGCCAGGCCGTGCCGTGACTGGCCGCGTCGACCTTGCCGTAGCCCCGGCCCTTCTGGGTCATGAACCAGGCCATGGTCGGCGCCAGGTCGGCATGCAGGCCGCAGGACGCCTCCAGGACCGTCCGCGTGACCGGCCCCCACTCCATGCCGTGCTCGGTACCGGTGACCCGCCAGCCGTAGGGCGCGAACCAGTCGACCGGAGTGCCCGCCATCACGCTGGAGGCCGGCCGCGGGTCGATGCCGAAGTCGTTCCAGTCGACCATGAAGACCAGGTTGTCCAGGCCCAGGCCCCACGCGGTGTTCTTGGTCTCGTGCGCCGAGCCGGGGGTGAGCCCGCCCTCGCCCTCGAACACGAACACCTTGACCTGGTCGGCGCCCGCCAGCTTCAGGCTGAGCGCCTCGCCCGCGGCCGGCGGCATGCCGTGCCCGGAGGGACCGGTGTTGAACTTCAGGAACAGCGTCCTGCCCTCCATCTCCGCGTGCCCGGGCAGCCCGCCCCGGCGGCGAAGGCGCAGCAGCCACTCCCAGGTCAGCGCCCAGCGGCCGTCATCGGGGAAGGCGAACGCCGCGTCGCCCGTGAGTTCGTGGCGCGCCCTGATCCCCTCGTTGAGCACCGCGAGTGTGGCGTAGACGAGCGGCACCGTGTGCCCCGCGGACAGCACGAAGCGATCCCCGAACCGGCGCCACGGCCGCAGCAGATCCCAGCGCATGGCGCCGGACAGCAGCAAGGCCACCATCATGTGCACCTTGGACCGCGATCCGCCGGGGTGCCCGCTCTGCCGGTAGTTGAGCGACAGGTCGATGCACTCGTCGATCAGGTCCTTGATCACCTCGTACCGGGCGAAATCAGCTTCCGCGGCGGCGTACAACTGCCCCGCGTCCCGTCCACTGCCCGACCGTGCCACGGGCCCATCGCCCATTCCCGCACCTCCCTGTGCAGCACCGACCTCTAGCGTGACGTGTCAACGGGCCGCGGACAAGATCGCGGAGATCCCGGCACTTCTGACTCTTACCACCAAACCGTCACAGTCTTATCATCGGGCCATGACTGCTATCCGGCTCGCAGAACGGATGTCCAGGCTCGGCACCGAATCGGCGTTCGAGGTACTGGCCAGGGCCAAGGCCATGGAGGCCGCTGGCTACAAGATCATTCACCTGGAAATCGGCGAGCCCGACTTCCCGACCGCCAGCCATATCGTCGAGGCCGCCGCCGAGGCCCTGCGGGCCGGCCACACCCACTACGTGCCCGCCCCGGGAATCCCCCCGCTGCGCGAGGCGGTGGCCGCCTTCCTCGAGCGCACCGGCCGGATGCGGGTCACGCCCGACCGGGTGGTGGTGACGCCGGGGGCCAAGCCGATCATGTTCTTCACCATCCTGGCCCTGGCCGGCGAGGGCGACGAGATACTCTATCCCGATCCCGGCTTCCCGATGTACGAGTCGATCACCTCGTTCGCGGGCGCGGTCCCCGTCCCGGTGCCGTTGCGCGAGCGCAACGACTTCCGTATCGATGTCGGCGAGCTGGACAGGCTGATCACCGACCGGTCCAAGCTGCTCATCATCAACTCGCCGCACAACCCGTGCGGCAGCGCTCTCACCCGTGAGGACTGCGAGGCGATCGCGGACATCGCCATGCGGCACGACCTGATCGTGCTTACCGACGAGGTGTACTGGGCCATCCGTTACGGCCCGCAGCACGCCAGCGTGCTCGACGTGGACGGGATGGCCGACCGGACAATCCTGCTCGACGGCTGGTCCAAGACTTACGCCATGACCGGATGGCGGCTCGGCTTCGGCGTCTTCCCGCCCGCCCTGGTCGAACCGGTCACCCGGCTGGCCATCAACTCGGTGTCGTGCACGTCGGCGTTCAGCCAGTACGCGGCGATCGCGGCGCTGGAAGGCTCGCAGCAGCCGGTCGAGGAGATGGTCGGGGAGTTCCGCCGCCGCCGGGACATCATCGTCGCGGGCCTGAACGACATCCCCGGCATCAACTGCCTGGAGCCGCAGGGCGCCTTCTACGTGTTCCCGAACATCACCCAGACCGGCCTGACCTCAGCGGAATTCCAGGCCCGGCTGCTGCAGGACGCTGGCGTGGCCGCGCTGGCCGGCACCGCCTTCGGCTCGTACGGCGAGGGGTTCGCCCGGTTCTCCTACGCGAACTCTGTGGAGAACATCAAGTCGGCGCTGGAGGCGATCAGGGCACAGCTCACCTAGCCTAGCGGGCCTCCTCCTCGCCCTCGTCCACCTTGAGGAACTCCCGGGCCACCGCGCCCATCGACAGATCCCCGGGCTGGAGGCCCTCGTCTGGGCCGGGATCGGCCGCATCCGGGTTGATCTTCACGTACGGCGGCAGCTGCGGCTCAGACCATACGAGCTTCTTGCCCGTGCCCGTGAACCAGCGCCGAATCCTGAGCAGCATGCTCGCTGTCTACCCACGACATCGTCACTTACCGCAGCGAACCGGTCCGCCTGTTGCTGGTCAGCCCGCTGGATGTCGGGCCGGGTCACGGCCAGATAGCCGACCAGGACGGCCACGATGATCGTGGTGATCAGCGCCACCGGCCCGTCGCCGTAGTTGGCGCCGCTGAGCGAGTGCGGCTTGCTGAAGTAATCGGCGAACGAGGCGCCCAGCGGCCGGGTCACCATGTAGGCGCACCAGAACGCGACGATGGAATTGAGCCTGAACCACTTCCAGGCCGCCGCGGGAATCAGGATGACGACGAAGAACAGGATCCCGGACGCGAGGTGCATGGCATCCGCCAGGCCGGTGCCGAAAATCGTGATCGAGTAGGCGAAGGCCCAGTAGGCGGCGGCGACGTAGCGCGTGGTCCGGAACTGCCAGACCAGGGCGATGAGGAAGATCCCGGCCTCGATGGCCCCGGCCTCCAGCCGGCCCATGCTCACGGCCAGGTGGTCCGAGGTGGCCTCGCCACCGGCCGTGGTGAGGATCTTGATCACCCAGAACAGGAAGATGATCTCGGGGACCTTGGCGGCGATCGGCTCGGGGATGAGGCCCCAGTCTGTGGCGCGACACGACGCCGATGATAGCCACAGAACCTGCGGCGCGGCGAAGACAGAGGCGGAGACGGGAATCGAACCCGTGTACAGGGCTTTGCAGGCCCTTGCCTAAGCCACTCGGCCACTCCGCCACAAGGGCATGCCGCACGGGCATCCGGACCCTCGGAGCGGACGACGGGATTCGAACCCGCGACCCTCACCTTGGCAAGGTGATGCTCTACCAACTGAGCCACGTCCGCGCGCA
>JASHYW010000225.1 GCA_030042885.1 Streptosporangiaceae bacterium
TACCCGGCGGTTGGTGCGGTCCAGCTCCCTCGATCACCTCGCAGACGATGGTCAGGTTGCACGGCGCCGAGGACGGGCGCCTAGGGCCGAAAGGCCCGGCATGCCCGGGCCGAACGTCGTGGCTCCGGCGGAAGCCAAGGCAGCGATCCGGCCCCGTACCCGGTGCCCCTGTACGGCGTTCCTGGCCGCCAGCCCCAGACCCCCGCCCGGCTCCGCACAGTCCGGGTCAGCGGCGGAAACCCGCGGCCTCGCGGGACGGCGGCGTTCACGCTTCCACAATCCCCGCCCGCAAGATCATTCACTGGCGGTCGCTGTCTCCGGCACGTCGAGAATCGAACCGATTCTCGACGTGATCAACTTCTGTCCGCCGAGCACTCCGGTCACGGCCCGGAGGGCGTTGAAAAACGTGTTGCAAAGCCGGCGTGTCTATCAATCCAGCGGGGCGCCGTTTTCTCTGCAGTCCCCGGTGTGACCGTGCCTCACCCCGATACGGGGCAGAACCTGCACTGGAACCGGAACGGGGGGTTGCGGGGTCGTTAGGGTACGTTCCGGTTCCGGTGCAGCCGGGATGTGATCTTGGTTTGGGGTTTGTTACCGGCTGCACTATCGCGTGATCAGGAGAAACACCAACCGCAGGCACATGAACGGTAATCATCCCGGCCGGGTCGCTGAGACCGCAACTGTGCTGCTCACTGCCAAGGATGAGATTCGTGGCACGCACAGTGACCGGGCCTGCAGGAAGAGGACATTCGGCCCTTGGCGGCTCCCTTCGGCGCGCCTGATCGTGGAAGCGGAGGTGATCAAGATGTCTGTTCTTGTCGTGTATGCGAGCAAGCACGGCGCGACCCGGGGGATCGCCGGGCGCATCGCCGCGCGCCTGCGAACGGCTGGCTGTAAGGCCGAAGTGCGTCCGGTGAAGGATGCGGGTGATCTGGCCGCCTACGATGCCTTCGTGATCGGCAGCGCCGCTTACGAGATGCACTGGCGCAAGGAGGCCACGGAGTTCGTGCGACACAACACGCAGGTCCTCGCCGCCAGGCCCGTGTGGCTGTTCAGCAGTGGTCCGCTCGGCACCGAACCCGCCGACGCCAAGGGCCGGGACCTGCGCACCGTTACCGTGCCGAAAGAGATTCCCGAGTTCACCCAGGCACTGCACCCGCGCGGTCACCACGTCTTCTTCGGTGCGCTGGACCCCAGGAAGCTGACCTTCGCCGAGCGGTCGCTTCGCAAGCTCCCGGCCGCCCGCGCGGCTCTTCCCGAAGGTGACTTCCGCGACTGGCCGGAGATTGATGACTGGGCAGCTGGCATCGCCCGCGAACTGGCAACCGCAGGCTGAGACCAGCACACCCAGACACGGCCTGTGACGAGGGTTCGTGCAGGATCCTGAGTCAATCCGCGCGCAGAGGTCGGAGCCCAGTGGTGGGCGGGTGGCCGTGTCATTTGGAGCAAGGCCATGGGAAACTACAGAAAGTAATTGCCTGAAATTCATTTGTAATTAGTCGCATTACGCTAATTACGCGCATTACGCTAATTAGATGCGATTTAGGCTGCCATCTTCATGCAATTACTTTTACCGGAGAACGAGCTTTTGCGCCAACCCCGACAGGCACTCTGACCTGCGGTTATGTGACGTGCGTGGCGTTTGTCTCTTGCGCCTTGTAGGATCTTACCGAGGCGATGCCTGGCTTTCCAGATGGTTCAGAGCCTGCCGCCGGAACGGTCGATCCGATGCACGTGCCGGATCGCCGCCCCGGCACTATCCCGGTGGACGATCGCCCGGAGAACAGGCAGCAGGAGGACCGGACGATGGCCACGGCTCCTCGTCCGCGCAAGCCGAGCGTGGAAGAGCTCGCGCAGCTTGTTATCGGCCTCGCTGACGCGCTGGTCCGGCTGCTCGACGCTATCCACCACGTGCACTAGCGCGGAGGGTCTCCTGCCCGGTCAGGTGCCGGAGCCACGCCAGCAGGAGGCCCATCACAGTCTCACGCTGTGTCGAGTTCGATAGGCATATCCTACCACTACTGAATCAGAAGGTCGCCGTAAAAGGGCAGGTAGACCCACTTGCACCGTGGCTAGCCGTTGCTGTCGCTCCACAAACAACCAGCGCTGAGATCAGCGGGTCAGCATGAACGCCCGGCGGTACGACGCGGTCCTATTCGATCTGCTGACCGCCCTTCGTGACTCCTGAACGCAGTGGGCCGAAGTAGCCGGAGATCTGGGTGTCGCGCCGCTGGGCGCGGCCGTGCGCCGGTGCCCGGCCGCGCCGGTGCTGGCCCGTGTGGAGGCGATGACGGCGCGGGCGCTGCGGCACGTGCCGCGCGGCGAGGTGATCCAGCTGCTCACCTGGCACGTGGCCAGCGCGCGAGACCTGCCCGGCGTGCTGGCCTGGCGGCTCGGCCAGGTGCTCACCGCGGCCCGCCGCGACCTGGCCCACCAGGTCCCCGCCGACGAGGACGGCGCCCGGTACGCCGCGATGCTCGCCGCCCGCGGTAAACACACCAGGCCCGGCGGCCCGGGCCGCGATCGCCGCCGCGCGGGCCGAACTCGAAGCCCTCCAGCGAAGGCGCGTCGCCACTTAGGGCCCAGAACTCCTACAGCTACGGCGAGCCGCAAAGTAGCCCTGGCCGGTCCTTGACGAACGTGTCACCAGCCCGGAATGAGCTTGGTGGCCGATGCCAGGTCAGAATAGCGGCTCGCCGCCGGTGTCGGGAGCACGCGGGCGCCGACGGGGCCGCCGGGAGGGCGCGCTGGCCTGGAGCGCGGCCCGGACGGCGGCGGAGACGAGGTGCGCGGTCTCCGCGTCGACGGCGATGTTCCGGCGGAGCAGCACGCGGCGGACGACCTGCCCGGCGTGTCTGGGGGTGTCCTGCGGGTCCGCGACCATGTCAGCCCTCCCTGTTGAGGTAGTCATACACGGTGGTGCGGTGGATGCCGACGGTCTGGGCGATCTCGGTGACGGTGTGCAGCCTCTTGACGCTGTGACCTGGCGGGGCGCCGTGCGGCGCCGTGCTGGGCGGCCATGTAGGGGTAACGGTCGCTTCCCCTACATCGTGATGACCGGCAATCTCACGGCGACGCCGTCCCTGCCCGGTCCATCCGGGTATCAGCTCCGGGTCCGCCCCGGCATCCCACCGTTACCCTCCTGGCGGCGACGCCAGCGCTCTTCGATCCGCTCCATCATCCGGGCTCGCCTGGTCTGCCCGGGTCGGCGCTTCGTGCCCTCCGCCGCCGCCCTGGTCCCCGCCCCGGAACGCGCGGGCCGGGCCCTGGCCACGTGCCGCCGCAAGCTGGCCACCGCCCACACCAGAGACAGCAGCACGATCACCACGCCGATCGCCTCCAGGTAGACACGGCGGGTGACCGCCCCGGCCACGAGCAGGCCGGTGCCAATCACTACCCCGAGCAGGGCCTGTATGAGCTCGCGCTGATAGTGCACTCGCGGATCGCCGGCGCGCATGAGACGCCCGAACTTCGGATCATCCCTGCAGAGCGCCTGCTCAATCTCCTGCAGCTGGCGCTGCTCGTGTTCTGGGAGCGGCATGACGCGCCTCCCAAGAGAAAACCTTGCGCCGAGCACGTGTTTGGTGATGTCACCTCACATACCCGTTCGTTTTCTGAGGGGTAAGAGACGAAGGTCCTAAGCGTCCAGTAGGAAGGTCTCCCCCACGGAGAAATCCCCGAGGACCCCGGCTACCTCGGCCAGCAAGTCACCC
This sequence comes from Streptosporangiaceae bacterium, assembly GCA_030042885.1. The sequence continues at coordinate 3,714 of JASHYW010000225.1, forward strand.
CGCCCGGCCGCCAGCGCGCCGGTCCCCCGCCCGGCGAGCCAGCCGAGCCAGGCCACGACATCCCCGGCGTAGGCGCGCCGGGTGCGCGCCGACCGCAGCCCGGTCAGCCACGCAGCCATCAGGACGTGCTCCAGCTCCCCCAGCTGGCCGATCACCGGCAGCTCCGCCCGCACCCGGCCGAGCAACTCGGCCGGCAGCACCGCCGGGCCCGCTCCGAGTGGATCTAGAATGCCGACTTGCGGCTGCCGCCGATCCGGTAGAACGCCAAGGTTTCTACCCTCCGTCCGGGACTTCGCCCGGAAGGGGTGGCCCCCTTCGGGGGCAGTGTGGCTGATGTCCTGAGGTGAGGTGCGGGCTGGGTCTACGGCCGGCGCGTGGCCGATGACTTCCCGGATCGTTACGGTGAGCTGCTGACTGGTTCGTACGATTGCGTGGACCGGATCGTGCTGAACGCGTACTACCCGCTGGGCCATAATCCGGGCGGATTCCGGGTGTGGTGGGGGCGCTGGCACGGCGACTCGGATCAGGATCTGGATGACGCGCACCTGATGCGACTGGCGGGCCGGTTCGCCCGGCGGGTGCGGGCGTGGGCCAAGGCGAACGGCGTCCCGGTGATCGACTGCAAGGCCTGGGAGCGCAAGCACCAGATCGCCGAGGAATACCTGGCCGGCCATACTGCCGGGCGGGGTGTGTTCTTGATCTTGGTCGCCCGGGCGCGGGCCTGGGTGTGGAAGGTCAACCGGCCGGCGGGCGGTGCGATCACCACCTGCAGAAGAAGACCGAGCATGTGAACCACTACAGCTTCCACATCATTGACCCGGACTGGGGGCACATGGTGATCAAGATGTCCGGGCACCCGCCGTTCGGCGCGCAGGTCATCCTCAACGGCCACGAGTATGTGGCCTGCCAGGCGCACGCGGCCGGGATCCGTTTCATCAAGGAGGGGAACTGCTTTACCTGGATCACGGATCCGCGCGGCCTGGCCCAGATCGCAGGCACCTTGTCGCAGGATGCGGCGAGGCGGGCCGTGTGGTGGTACCAGCGGGCGGCGGCCTGGTGCCGTCTGCGCCGGGCTGACCAGCGCAGCCGGAACGCCAGGCGGGCCTGGGTGAGGAGCCCGGCCGCGTGGTCGGCGGCCAGGCGGGCGAGCCGGGCGGTCTCGGCGGCCGGTAGCCGGATCAGGCCGGGCCGGCGGGGGCGAGGCTGTCCGGGGTAGGCGGGGATGGGCGCGTCGCCGAGAGGGATGCGCAGGTCAGCGTCGTCCACCTCAGCGCCGGTGTCGCTGCCGCCGGGGGCGCTGCCGGCGCCGGCTGCGGGCGGCAGCTGGATCAAGCCGCACCGGGCGTTGCGGATGGCGGCGTGGCGCAGCTGGGCGAGGGCGGACAGGGCGGTGTGCCGGCAGGCCGCGTCCCAGGCGCGGGCCTGACACTGGTCCCAGCCGGGCAGGTCCTTTCCCGTTTTGAACGGTTCCTCCGCCGGCCAGCGGCGGCCTGCGATGGCGATGAAGTACGCCATGGTGGCCGGCCTGCCCTGCGGGGCGTAGCACAGGCAGAACGTCAGCTGGTCCGGGCGGGAGATCAGCCGGCGGATGAGCAGGAAGTGCCGCGGGCTGGCGGTGCCGGTCAGCGCCCAGTCCGCCAGGCGGGGTCCCTTGGTCCCGGCGCCGCACGAGCGGCGCCCGGACACCGCGTCCTTGACCGCCTCCTGCGCGCGGATCACCGCGCCGGACGGCAGGGTGATGAGGAAGTCGCACGGCACGATGCCCACGTACGTACGCCAGGCCGGCCTTCTCGCAGGTCTCGCGCAGCTTGCCGCTGCGGGTACACACCTCATCAAAAGCGGCCCAGCCGACCGGCAGCCCCGCCGCGGCCAGCCGCCTGAGCTGCCCGATCG
>JASHYW010000226.1 GCA_030042885.1 Streptosporangiaceae bacterium
GAGGTGGCCGCCTCGGTGACCACGTTCCTGCTGGCCGGGCGGCTGTACGAGGCCCGGGCCCGGCGCAGCGCCGGGCAGGCCATGCGGGACCTGGCCGCGGCCGGGGCCAGGGACGTGTGCGTCCTGGGGCCTGACGGGGCCGAGCAGCGGATCCCGGCCGGCCAGCTCCTGGCCGGACAGCGGTTCGTGGTCCGGCCAGGGGAGCGGATCGCCGCCGACGGCGTGGTCCTGTCCGGCCAGTCCGCGGTGGACCGCAGCATGATGACGGGGGAGTCGGTCCCGGCCGACGCCGCCGCCGGGGACGCCGTGACCGGCGGGACCATCGCGCTGACCGGCCGGCTGGTGGTGCGGGCGGACCGGGTTGGCCCGGACACCCAGCTCGCGCGGCTTATCGCGATGGTGGAGCAGGCCCAGGCAGGCAAGGCGGCCATCCAGCGGCTGGCCGACCGGATCTGCTCGGTGTTCGTCCCGGCGGTGCTGGCCTGCTCGGCGCTGACGCTGGCCGGCTGGCTGCTGGCCGGCGCCGCGGCCGGGCAGGCGGTCAGCGCCGCGCTGGCCGTGCTGATCATCGCCTGCCCCTGCGCGCTGGGCCTGGCCACCCCGGCCGCGCTGGTGGTGGCCTCGGGGCGCGGCGCCCAGCTCGGCGTCTTCATCAAGGGCTATCAGGCCCTGGAGTCCTCCCGGGTCATCGACACGGTGGTCCTGGACAAGACGGGTACGGTCACCACCGGCCAGATGACGGTGGCCGCGGTGCAGGCGGTGCCCGGGACCGGCCGCGCCGACCTGCTCCGCTACGCCGGGTCGGTGGAGCAGGCCTCGGAGCACGCCGTGGCCGCCGCCATTACCGCGCTGGCCCGGACGGGAACGCCCGAGCCGCTCCCGCTCGCCGACGCCGACGGCTTCACGGCCCTGCCGGGCCTGGGCGCCCGCGGCGTGGTCGACGGCCACGAGGTCGTCGTCGGGCGATCCCGGCTGTTCGCCGACCGGGGCCTGGGGGTTCCGGCCGGCCTGGCCGGCTGGTGCGGCGCCCGCGAGCAGGCCGGCTGCACCACGGTGCTCGTCGGCTGGGACGGCGTCACCCGCGGCGCGTTCGCGGTGACCGACGAGGTCAAGCCCTCCGCCGCCTCCGCCGTGGCCGACCTGCGCCGCCTGGGCCTGCGCCCGGTGCTGCTGACCGGCGACAACGCGGCCACCGCGCGGGCCGTGGCGGACACTGCCGGGATCGAGGAGGTCATCAGCGAGGCGCTGCCCGCGGCCAAGGCCCGGGTGGTCGCGGACCTGCAGGCGGCGGGCCGGCCGGTGGCCATGGTCGGGGACGGGGTCAACGACGGGCCCGCCCTGGCCGCGGCCCGGCTCGGCCTGGCCCTCGGCTCGGGCACCGACGTCGCCATCTGCGCCGCCGACATGATCCTGCTCCGCGACGACCTGGGCGCGGTGCCCGACGCCATCGCGCTGGCCCGGGCCACGTTCCGGACCATCCGCGCCAACCTGGCCTGGGCCTTCTGTTACAACCTGCTGGCCATCCCGCTGGCGGCGCTCGGCTTCCTCGACCCGCTGGTCGCCGCGGCTACCATGACCCTGTCCTCGGTCTTCGTGGTCTGGAACAGCCTGCGGCTGCGCCGCTTCGGCGCCCGGCGCCCGGGATAACATCTGGCTCATGCTCCCCGGGGGGCCGCTGCCGCAACTGCAGGCCCTGATCAACTCGGTCGCGGCAGGCTGCGGCCTGGACCTTTACCTCCCGGATTAACAGCTACCGCTGCTGTAGCGCTTCGGCGCCAGCAACAAATTCGTAACGGTGGTAACAGGACAAAGGCGGCACGGCGCCGCGCCTGCTGGCCGCGATGATCTGCGGCGCGGGCGGTGCTCGCCGCAAGAATGACCGCCGCCCTGCGAAATGCCCCGATTTATGAGCAGAAGGCCGCTTCCGGCCCCCCTTTGCGTAACCGTTACCGTCCGGCACCGAAGACATCTTCTCAGGCTCTGCCGAACGGGCGTATCGTATGCACTGTTTAAGGCTCAAATAAAATGTGTTCTGCTCGCATTGCCGGGCCGCATTTACCAGGCAGACGGCCAATGCGAACGTCGTCAACCTCTGGGTGGGGCTTGGAGGTGCAGCAGGTGCAAACAGGCGGACGTCGTCACCTCATCGGTGTGGTCGCGACGGTGGTCGTGCTCGGCGCGCTGTTCGCCGGGCTCGTGTTCGGGGTGCGCGCGGTCGACGGCCTGGGCTTCCAGCCCCCGGTGCATGCCTCGACCCAGGGCGCGAGCATCTCGCTGTCCGCCTTCCCGGACAGCACCCCCTGTCACGGCAACGGCGCGGGTGCCCCGGGCGGGGGCGCCAACCCTGCCTGGGTGACGTTCTGCCCGACCACGACCATCAAGATCCCCGCGTACAGCACGATCACCGTGACCATCAACCAGTACGACACCGCCACGCCGCTGCACAACTCGTTCTTCGCGCGGGTCCAGGGCACCATCGGCAATGTCATGTACGTGAACGGCCGCCCGGTCAGCCAGATCAGCCCGAACGCGCCCGCGCACTCGTTCACCATCCAGTCGCCGCCCAACCCCAGCCAGTTCCCGCTGTTCGTCAACGTCCCGCTGCCCGGGGTGTCGGCCAGCGCGCCGAACGTCGTGACCATCGCCGGAGAAGGGTACCCGAAGCCGAACGTGATCGTGTTCCGCTTCAGGACCGGCGCGCCGGGACAGTACCTCTGGAAGTGCTACGTGCCCTGCGGCACCGGCCTGACCGGCAATCAGGCCGGCTTCGGCGGGCCGATGGCGACCACCGGCTACATGGCAGGAACGCTGACCGTCACCTGACGGCGGCACGGAACGAACCGCTTGGCATCAGGGAGGGAGTTCCATGTCCTCTGGCCTCCCGCCGGCGCCCGGCTCCGAAGAGCCGTCCGCCGGCGCACCGGAGCCGCCGTCGGCGGCCGCCGCGGAACAGGCGCCGCCCGGCGCAGTGATTCCTCCGCCGCCCGGGGCCGGAGAGCCCGCCCGTGGCCGGGATGGCCGGGGACACATCCGGCGTGTGCTGACCATCTGGGCGGTGCTGTCGGTGGTGTGCATCGCGCTGGTGGTGGTCATAGAGCAGATCGTCACCCCCAAGTCGGCGAGTTCGGTCGCGGGCTTCGGGAACCTGACCATCCTGGTGTTCACCGTGCTGGCCGTGCCGGTGGCACTGTTCGTATGGGTGTTCGTCTTCTACAGCCTGATCGTGTTCCGGCAGAAGGCGCCGCCGACCGGGCGCGTAGAAGATCTGGAGGACGGCCCGCCGCTCGACGCCAAGCCCTGGCAGCAGATCACGTGGCTGGCCATCACGGCCGCGCTCGCGATCTTCCTGGTGGGCTGGGGGATGTTCGGCTTCTTCCGGCAGACCACCGATCCGCCGCCCAACCCCCTGGTGGTGGACGTCACCGGCCAGCAGTGGACCTGGACCTACGACTACCCCTCGCTCGGCGTGCAGAGCCACGTGCTCGAACTGCCACTGGACCGGCCGGTCGAGTTCCGGATCACCTCAGATGACGTCCTGCACGGATTCGCGATCGATGAGCTTGGAGTGGCGATGGACGCGAACCCCGGGTTCTATGTGACCGCGCCGATCGTGACGCCCAGCAGGCTCGGCCAGCTGACCGCCCGGTGCGTGGAACTGTGCGGCCTGTACCACACCTACATGTGGACGCAGGTCAACGTGGTCACCCAGGCGGACTTCACCGCCTGGGTGGCGGCCAACGGCGGTGACCCGGCCCTGGCCAGCGCGCAGGGAGGCGCCCGGTGAGCGCGGTCACCAGCGTCCACGAGGGCACCGGCGCGCGCCGGTCCCGGTGGCACGCCCTGGTGCCGAGCGTCGTCTCAGGCCTGGTGCTGGGCCTGGTGGCCGCGATCGTGGTCGGGTTCGTGGTGAGCGCAGTCGTGCCTGGCCAGCCGGACGCCACCATCGTCGCCGCCTACGTCGCCTGGTTCCTGTTCTTCCTGGTCGGCATGGGAGCAGCCAACTACCCGGTGAAGTGGGCGCTCGGGCGGGATCCGGCCCACGAGGAGGAGCTGGAGCTGGCCGGGCAGGGCCAGGGCGTGTGGCGCTACTTCCGGTTCTGCACCGACCACAAGGTGATCGGTATCCAGTACCTGGTCACCGTGTTCGTCTTGTTCCTGGTGGGCGGCGTGGCCTCGTGGATGATCCGGCTGGAGCAGGCCCAGTCAGGGGCCAAGATCTTCACCCCGGCCGCCTACAACACGATCGTGGGCATGCACG
>JASHYW010000227.1 GCA_030042885.1 Streptosporangiaceae bacterium
GCGGGCCGTGGCCACGGCCGAGAAGGATGCCTCCCCGGCCGAGGTGCTGGAGTTCGCCGTCACCGGCGGGCGCGTGCTGGCCGTGATGGTGCGCTCCTCGCCCGCGCACGTCCGTGCCTTTCATCCGGCCGGGACGGCCGATCCCGAGGGCTTCGCCGCACTGGGCTGCAACGAGGCGCTGCTGCACGGCAACGACATCGCGCAGGGCTTCGGCCTCAGCCTCGATCCGCCGCGCGATGTGTGCCGCCGCGTCCTGTCCCGCCTCTATCCGCAGGCGCCGGCCGAGCTAGCCGACGCCGACTCGTGGACGTCGCTGCTGTGGGCCGGTGGCCGCATCAAGCTGCCCGACCGCGCGGAGTCGCATTGGCGCCCGCACCCGGCCCCGCTCGCCAGCTGACCCACGGCCCGGCGGGAGGTCAGCGGCCCCGGGCTGGCAGGCACGGGTCCCGGACAGGTCCGGACTTTAGGCGGCGGGGCCGGGACGTTCGTCCCCTGTGCGGCCACCATCGGAATCGGTTGACTGGCGCGGTGTTCGTTGGCGCTGAGACGGTCGTGAACGTCACCTACGGTGTGGCGCTCATCCGGCTGGAGAACCTGGAGCGCGGGGGCTGGCTGGCCGCCGCGGCCGGTGATGCATACGGCGAGTGGGGCCGCGGCCTGGCCCGGGTCGGGCCGCTGGGTCCGGCACCCGGATTGTCCCGGCTGGTGGACGTGCGTTCCCGGCCTGTGGTGACGCGCGAGCGGCTGGCGGTGCTCGCATTGCGCTGGGAGGCGGTCGGCCCTGGTGGCGGGCTGTTCCCGGTGCTCGACGCCGATGTGACGCTGGCGCCGCACGGGGAGCAGGCCACGCTGCTGGCCCTGACCGGGGCGTACCGCCCGCCGCTGGGCGCGATCGGTGCCGCGCTGGACCGGGTGGTCCTGCGCCGGGTGGCGACGGCAACGATCCAGGGGTTCGTGGACCGCATGGGGAACACGGTCGCCGATCCCGCTGCCGCGGCCGCGCCGGAGGCGGCCGGCTGGGCCGCGGACGGCCCGGGATATCCGCTGGCGCCAGGACAGGCGTAGGCGCTGGTCCTGACCGCAGCTCTCAGGCCTGGTAGGACCCGGCAACCCAGGCCCGGGTGCTGACGCTGATCGCGTTCCACGCGTTGATGGTGACGATGAGGCTGACCAGCGCGGCCACCTCCTGCTGGCTGAATTCCGCGGCCACGGCCTGATAGGCCTGATCCGGGACGTGGGTGTCCGCCAGCAGCGTTACCGCTTCGGTGAAGACCAGGGCGGCGCGTTCACGGGCGGTGAAGTACGGGGTCTCGGCCCAGGCCGCCAGCCCGTAGATGCGCTGCTCGGTCTCGCCGATCGCGCGGGCATCCTTGGTGTGCATGTCGATGCAGTAAGCGCACCCGTTGAGCTGCGAGGCCCGGATCCGGATCAGCTCGCGGAGCCGGGGGTCGATTTCCGCCTTGTCGAGTTCCCTGGTCGCGGCCTGGTCCAGGTGCGCCATCGCGCGGGCGAAGCCTGGCGCGAGGGCGTCGAAGTCCAGCCGGACCGGGATCTGCACTGTGTCGCTCGTAACTGTCGTGACACCAACGCTACGGGGATAATCGGCCCAAGATAAGGTCCATTTCTATGCCGCAAACATGGGCCAAAAACGCCGGGAACGCCACGGACGCCGGGAACGCCACGGACGCCGGGAACGCCACGAACGCCAGCGGGGGCCAGCATCCCGGGCAGGCCGCGCTGGCCGGCGTCGACTTGCACCTGGAGTTTTCCGGCACCCGGGTCCGCCTGGGCCTGGAGAGCGCGCTGCGCGAGGCCGTCCGGACGGGCCGGCTCGGCCCGGGCACCAGGCTTCCTTCGTCGCGGGCGCTGGCCGCTGACCTGGGCCTGGCGCGCAACACGGTGGCCGAGGTCTACAGTCAACTGGTCGCCGAGGGCTGGCTCACCGCGCGGACGGGTTCGGGGACCTCCGTCGCCGAACGCCGCGCCGTCGATCCCGGCCCGGGTGCGGCGACCCGCCGCGACGTCCCCGTTCCCCGGTACGACCTGCGTCCCGGGGTGCCGGACCTGTCCGCGTTCCCGCGCCGGGCGTGGCTGGCGACGGCCCGCAAGGTGCTCGGCGCCGCCCCCGATCACCTCCTCGGCTATCCCGATCCGCGCGGGCTCCCGCAGCTGAGGGCGGTGCTGGCGGGCTACCTGGCCCGGGCCAGGGGCGTCGCCGCCGACCCCGCGCACGTCGTGATCTGCGCTGGCTTCACCCACGGCCTGGCCCTCATGTGCCGCGCGCTCGTATCGGCGGGAGCGGGCACGCTCGCCGTCGAGGCGTATGGCCTGCGGGCTCACCGTGACATTGCCGGAGCGCAGGGACTGCGCCTGCGGCCGCTGCCCGTCGACGGGCAGGGCGCCGTCCTCGGCGAGACAGCCGGGGCGGACGCGGTGCTGCTGACTCCGGCGCATCAGTTCCCGCTGGGCGTGACCCTTCATCCGCAGCGCCGCCGGGAAGCAGTACGGTGGGGCGGGGTGGTGATCGAGGACGACTACGACGGGGAGTTCCGCTATGACCGGCAGCCGGTGGGTGCGCTGCAGGCGCTCGCGCCCGACCGCGTCGTCTACGCCGGGACGGCGAGCAAGAGCCTGGCGCCGAGTCTGCGGCTCGGCTGGCTGGTCGTCCCGCTCTCGCTGATGGACGCGGTGACGGCTCAGCTCGCCGCCGCCCCGTCGGCTCCTTCTGGGCTGGACCAGCTCACCCTGGCCGAGTTCATCAGCTCCGGCGGTTACGACCGGCAGATCCGCCGGGCCAGGCTCGCCTACCGGCGGCGCCGCGACCGCCTGGCCGCCGCCCTGCACCGCCAGGGCCTGCATGTCACAGGAATCGCCGCCGGCCTGCATGCCGTCCTCGAGCTGCCCGGTACGGACACCGAGCGGCAGCTCGTCGCCCGGGCCGCCGGGCACGGCCTGGCCCTGCAGGGCCTGGAAAGTTACCGGGCCGCCGGGCAGACCACGGCCGGGCCCGGCCAGGCAGGCCTGGTGATCGGTTACGGCCGCCCGCCCGAGCATGCCTACACCACGGCGCTGGCCCGGCTCTGCGCCGTGCTGAGCCCGGACGGCCGCTGAACCTCCCGCGGCCGGGGCCCGGGCGCTAAGTAGCCGAACGGGGGCGGCTCCAGCGAGGCGGCGTCGAGGAACGGGATGACCGCGGCGGGCAGGTCCGCCGAGGCGAAGATGTCGTAGTGCGTGTGGCCGGGCAGGATCGCCAGCCGGGCCACGGGCCGGGCCGAACTGTCCCAGTTCGCGTCATGCAGCCCGCCGCCGAGCAGCGCGTAGAACTCGACGATGTGCGCGGGGCGCACCGCGTCGGCGTCCGCGTAGACCAGCATGACCGGCGCGGTGATCTTCGCGATCTCCGCCGACCAGTCGTAGTCTCGCTGCAGCAGTTCGCCGGTCTTGTCGAGCAGCGACGGCCAGTCCTGTACCCGGGGCGCGGCCCGGGAGTACATCTCGTACAGCGGGGACTGCTTGAGCATCTCGGCCAGACCCGATCCCATCTGGTCCATCCCGGCCAGGCTCTCTGGGTACCAGCCGTCACGCCGACACGGGAACGACACGATCACCAGGCGGCGCACCAGGTCCGGATGCTGGATCGCAGTGCGCAGGGCGGTCGCGGCGCCGAACGAGTAGCCCATCAGGTCGGCCTGCGCCAGGCCCAGGTGCCCAATGAGCCCGGCGACGTCGTCGCCAAGCGTCTCGTACCGCAACGGGCGGTCGACGTCGGCGGTGTGGCCGTGGGCCTGCAGGTCGACGGTGATCACCCGGCGGTCCCCGGCCAGGGCCGGGAGGATCGGAGCGTACATGTCGCCCGCGCCCAGGCCGCCGTGCAGCAGGATCAGCGGCCATTGGGTCCTGCCCGAGCCGTGCTCTTGGTAGTACAGGGAAACGCCGTTCACGTCCGCGTAGCTCATCGCCCCTGCCTTCAGCTCGCGCGCCTTCGGTTCACACCGGGATACGAGGCAGCGGCGCAGAGCCGCCGAACTCATCGGGCCGCCGATGAGTCTTGGGCCTCGACCAGCGCGTGGATGATGTCGTGCCGGTCCACGCCGTCGGCGAACATGCGCCGGGCCGCCTGGAAGGTCGCCTCAGGATCGTCGTGCCACAGTTCGGAGATCACCCGGTCCGCGGCGGCCACGAACTGCTCGCTGGTCATGCCGCCCGGCGGGGCGCACCCGGCGAACTCGGCCTCGGCCAGCGCGCGGCGCTCGGCCGGGTCGCTGACGTCCCTGTGGTCCGCGCCCATCACCGGCAGGGCGAACACACGGCGGGCAAGCTGCCTGGCCAGCCAGGACACATCGGCGTCGCTGGCGGCCAGGTCGGCCAGGTAGCCACGGGCCGCGACGGCCTCCGGGTCGTCGTAGGCCTTTCCGAACCTGCTGACCACCTGCGGCACGCGCTCGGTCAGGCGGGCCGTCGCGGCCTCATCCAGGCCCTGGTGCTGGGCGGCCCAGCGGGTCCACGCGGTCACGGCGGGCTCGAGATGCTCGCGCTGCGCGGGGGAGAGGGTGAAGGTGTTCGGCACGTGGCCCAGCAGGATGTGCGCCAGCTTGCGCGGCCCGACCTGGCCCGGAGGCTCGTCGGCGATGCGGCTGCTGTAGCCGGTGAGCACCTCGGCCCAGAACCTCGTCGATCCGGGGTCAGCGGCCAGCGTCTCGGCGGCCAGCGGGCTGTTCAGGAAGTCGTCCACGGCCGCCGCGCGGTCGGCCGTGGTGAAGACCGGGGCCTGCTCAGCGCCATCGGCAGGCAGCCGGCGAACCCGGGACCGGGCGATGGGCAGGTACAGGAGGGTGTCCCGGCTGACGCCGGGGTCCGGCTCCTGGTCGCACCGGGCCAGTGGCACCTCCGTGCGGCGGCGCGCCTCGGCCAGGCCGATTCCCTCGTGGCGCTCGAACGGCTCGTCCTCGCGGTTCATGGCCTCGATCAGGCGGGCCGGGTCCACGGCGACGCCGACCATGGTGGCCTTCGGCAGGCCGGTCAGGTCGACCTGCACCACGATGCCGTGCTGGGCCTCGCCGTAGCAGAACGTCACCGCGATGAACTCGTCGTCCCCGAAGACGTCGTAGCGGCGCCAGGCCTGGACCGGGACCGGCTTGGAGACCTCGGTCACCCAGTCCGGCGGGTAGATGCCCGCGCCGGTCAGTCTCGCCAGCCCCTGGCTGGCCGCCCTCCTGGTGGCCGGGGTGCCCAGCGCCATCAGCACCCGCAGCAGCGCGGCGGCCTCCGGCGTCCGCCTGCGCACGGCCCCGTCCACCAGCACCTCCTGGACGAAGGCTTCGGCGTCGTCCGCGTCTGCCTTCCCCACCGTGTGCGGGAGGCCCATCCAGCTCGCGGTCTCGAATTCGGCCCGCAGCGGATCGCCTGCCGAGATCGCGGTCAGCAGCCCCGCCAGTTCGTCGGCCGCGGCCGGGGCGCCGCGGCCAGGTGCCGTGCTGGCTGGTGCCGTGCTGGCTGCCGCGGGTGCCCGGCCGGCGTGTGTCCCGCGACGGGACCGGGTCTTCTTGCTCACCCGCGTCATCCTATGGCGCGCCGCCGACATTTATCCGCCGTGCACGGACCAGCAGGCTGGCTAGCGCAAGCTCGCCGCGCGGACCGCACCCACCACGGCCTCGCCGCCGGTGAGCGGGACGATCGCGAGTTCGTCGGGGACGGCGATACCCAGCAGGCGCAGCGCCGCCACCGTGACCGGGGTGCGGGCGCGTGCCGAACCGTCGTCGATCTTGACCGCACCGCACCTGCCGTCGTCGAGCGCGAACGCGTTGACCCCCTCGGCGCCCGCCTTGACCAGCAGCCCCGGCACCGCGTCCATCAGCCTGCGCTCGTCCCGGTTGGTGCCGCTGGTCCATTCCGGGTGCGCGCGCATGGCGTCGGCCACCCGGCGCTCCGGCGTGCCCGGGGCGGCCAGCACCAGCGCCCGGAAGGCCCGCGCCAGGCCGGTCATGGTCAGCGCGAACAGCGGCGCGCCGCAGCCGTCGACGCCGGTGGCGGCGGCCTGCTCGTCCGCCAGTTCCTCGATGGTGTGCCGGATGGCCTGCTGCAGCGGATGGTCAGGGGCCAGGTAGTCCCGAGTCGGCCACCCATTCTGCGCGCAGGTGGCCAGCATCGCGGCGTGCTTGCCCGAGCAGTTCATCCGGATCCTGGACATGCCATGGCCGCGGGCCACCAGGCGCCGCCCGGTCTCGATGTCCAGCGGCCACGACAGCGGGCAGCGCAGATCGTCCTCGCTCAGCCCGGCCCCTGACAAGATCTTCCGCACTCCGTCGGCGTGGAAATCCTCCCCCGAATGGCTTGCGGCGGCCAGCGCAAGCAGTTCGCCCTCCAGGCCGAGCCCGCAGCGCAGCATCGCCGCCGCCTGCAACGGCTTGTTCGCCGATCGAGGGAAGAACGGCACGCCGGTGTGGCCGACGCTGATCACCTGGGTCCCGTCGGCGGCCAGTGCCGTTACCGCGCCGTGGTGCCGCGACTCCGCGAAGCCCGACCGCACGACCTCGGCGACAACCGGATTCACGTCTTTGTGGCCCGTAAAGATCGTCATGCACGCAGTATGTTCTATGCAGACGTTCGTGTTATGCAAAGAACCCACTGTGGTTGCTCGCCGCTCACCCGCACCGATCGCTCGCGCAGGCCCCAAAGGCGTGCAATCGCGCGCCGGTTTTGCATAACGCTGCTCCCGCTGACGTGCGCGCTGCCCGTGCCCCTCGCGCTACCCTGCCATCCCATGCGGGCAGTGGTGCAGCGGGTGAGCCAGGCCAGCGTGGCCGCCGCGGGAAGCGTGGTCGGTGCCATCTCCGAGCCGGGGCTGCTGGTCCTGGTTGGGGTCACCCACGACGACACCGCCTCCAAGGCGGCCAAGCTGGCCGCCAAGCTATGGGGGCTGCGGATCCTGCGCGGCGAGAAGTCCTGCTCTGACGTATCCGCGCCGCTGCTGGTGATCAGCCAGTTCACGCTCTACGCGGACCTGGCCAAGGGCCGCCGCCCTTCCTGGTCAGCCGCCGCACCGGGCCCCGTCGCCGAGCCGCTGGTCGACGCCGTGGTGCAGGCCCTGCGGGACCTCGGCGCCCGCGTCGAAACCGGCGTCTTCGGCGCCGAGATGCAGGTGTCGCTGGTCAACGACGGGCCGGTCACCGTCATCGTCGAGATCTGAGGGTCAGGGTGCCCGCCCCGCCTACGGTGATGCGCCAGGTTCTGGTGGTCCCAGCCCGGCGAGCACACACTGCGGCCGCGCGCGCAGCGAGATCGTGTCCTGGGACCGGAAGGAATCCCGGCAGAACGACCGGGCCGCTGCCCCGCAGTAATGCAGGGTCGCTCCGCCGGTGGAACTCGGCACGGTGACGCTGACGCAGCCGTGCCCCGAACTGGAGTAGCTGTCAGGGGCCAGGGCCGCCCAGGCGCCCAGGCCGCCGAGGATTACGATGATCAGCACGCCGACGATCCTGAACACCCGCTTTTCCCGCGGGGTCAGCCGCCCCGCGCTCGGGTTCGTCTTGGCGTACATGAATGCCCAGTGTAGGAGGACCGGCTGACGGTGCCCTGTGTTAGCGTCGGCGGCGGCAAAACCGACCATGGGAGGTAACACACGTGGTGACGCGCGATACGCGC
>JASHYW010000228.1 GCA_030042885.1 Streptosporangiaceae bacterium
GGGCTCAGCGGCCAGATCTCGCTCGGGAACGGCGCGTTCATGGCCATCGGCGCCTACACGACGGCGCTGCTGCTGCTCCACCTCAGCTGGCCGTTCATCGCCGTGCTGGTGATCGCGGCCGCGGCCACCGCCGTTGCCGGGGGAGTGGTGGGCATCGCGGCGGCCCGGCTCCGCGGCCCTTACCTCGCGGGCGCGACCCTGATGCTCGGCGTCGCGCTCCCGGCGATCGCGTACGCCTGGCCGGGGGTCTTCGGCGGCGACCAGGGGCTGAACGTCGTGTTCACCACTCCCAGCTTCCTCGGCGCGAACTTCCCGCTGACCAGGTGGCAGGCCTGGGTCAGCTCAGCAGTGGCGCTGGTCACCCTGCTCCTGCTCGCGAACCTGGACCGCAGCAGGATCGGCCGCAACTGGCGCGCCGTGCGCGACGATGAGGTGGCGGCCGCGCTGGACGGCATCAACGTGGCGGCCGCCCGCGTCCGGGCCTTCGTGGTCAGCGCCACCAGCGCCGGGATCGCCGGCGCGCTGCTCGCCATCGTCACCGGGCTGGTTGCGCCCGGCGCCTTCACCCTGACGCTCTCCATCGCGCTGCTGACCGCGGCCGTGATCGGAGGCCTGGGCAGCCTGGCCGGAGCGCTGTGGGGCAGTCTCATCATCGTCCTGGTCCCGACCTACGTCACGGACGTGGCCAGCAGCCACGGCCTGTCGAGCTCCGTCGGATCGAACATCCCGATCGCCGCCTATGGCGTGGTCCTCATCCTGGTCATGCTCGTCTTCCCGCAAGGAATCCAGGGTGGCCTGGAGCGGATCGTTACCGCATTTGCCGGCCCCGACAGAAAAACACGCACCGGGCGCACTGCGCCCGCACCTCATCTCACCCCTTCGGCCGACGACCCGTCGGCCAGCCAGCACGCTCTGCTAGCCCCGGGGGACGAACTCATAAGCCCCCCGGAACCCCCCGAAAAGGAAGGCACTTCATGAATAGATCTCAACGGCTTCGCTGGCAGGCCATGGCCCTCGTGACCGTGGCTGCGCTCGCCGTCGCCGCGTGCTCGTCGAGCACAAGTTCGAGCGCAAGTTCGACCACCAGCTCGAGCGCGGCCCTGACCGCGTCCGCGCCCGGCATCACCCCGACCACCATCACCATCGGCAGCCACCAGCCGCTCACCGGCCCTGCCGCGCCTGGCTACTCCGAGATCGCTCCCGCGTCGAACGCTTACTTCCAGTACGTGAACGCCAACGGCGGCGTCTACGGGCGCAAGATCATCTACAAATACCTCAACGATGCCTACGACCCGACCACCACGGCGTCGGTCGTCCGCCAGCTCGTGCTGCAGGACAACGTATACGCGATCTTCAACGGCCTCGGCACGCCCACCCACCTGGCCGTGGTGAGCTTCCTGAACTCCGAGAAGGTCCCTGACGTGTTCGTCGCATCCGGGTGCGAGTGCTGGGACAACCCGACTACCTACCCCGAGACATTCGGCTGGCAGCTGGACTACGTGCGCGAGGGGAAGATCCTCGGGCAGTACGTCGCGCAGCACTTCAAGGGCAAGAAGATCGCCTACTTCTACCAGGACGACGAGTTCGGCATGGACGGGGTCAAGGGCCTCGAGGACGAGATCCCGGCCTCGATGGTGGTCAGCAAGCAGAGCTACGTCACCACCAACGTCAACATCGCACCGCAGGTCGCGGCGCTGCGCGCATCCGGCGCCCAGGTCGTCGTCTCGTACTCGATCCCCGCGTTCACCGCGTTGCTCAAGCTGTACAGCCTGAAGCTCGGATACAGCCCGACCCTCGTGGTCAGCAGCGTCGGCGCCGACCCGATCACGCTCTCCGGGCTGCTAGAGGCGTACGCCAAGGCGGGCGGCGCGACCGTCAACGGCAACGCGCTGATCAACGGAATCATCACCGCGGGGTACCTCCCGTCGGTGGGAGACACCAGCAACAGCTGGATCGCCCTGTTCACCAAGGTGCACAACGAGTACGACGCCAAGGCGCCGTTGGACGGCAACGTCCTGTACGGCATGGCCGTCGCGTACACGTTCGTCCAGGCGATGCTTAAGGCCGGCCGGAACCCGACCAGGGCCGACCTGGTGTCGGCCATCAACAGCGGGCTCCCGCAGGGGCCCATGGTCGCCCCGTTCGCCTACTCCTCGACCGACCACGACGGTGTCACCGGCGGCTACGTTGGCATCATCCAGAATGGCGTCGTGGTACAGCAAGGTTCGGTGATGACCACGGACACGACCGCCACCGGCCCGGTCACCGCTTACACGGGAACCGAGCAGTCGCCACCAGCCAATGGCATCCCGTCACCATGACGCCATACCGGCCGTCCCGCTGAGGACCAAGCAGGGATAAGCCGAGATGACAGCCGAAACGAGCCGGGCCAGAGGCGCGCGGGGGGGCGGCCAGCCCCCCCGCGCGCGGGGCCAGAGGAGGGAACGGGGGGGCGGCCAGCCCTCCCGTGATCGGGCCAGGGGGGAACGGGGGGGCGGGCAGCCCCCCCGTGATCGGGGGGTCCAGGGGGGTCGCCCCCCCGGACCAACAGAGCGCCTGCTGACCGCGGCCGAGGAGTTGTTCGGCGAGCGCAGCTACCACCGGACGACGGTCGCCGATATCTGCGCCAGGGCCGGGATGGCCACCGGCAGCTTCTACTCCTATTACGGGTCCAAGGCCGAGATCTTCGCGGCCGTGGTCCGGGCCATCAACACCGACCTCAGGCGGGCCATGAAGGCGGCCCTTGAGCACACCGACGACGGCCAGCGCAGCCGAGAGCGCGCGTCGTTCCGGGTGTACTTCGACATGCTGTCCAAGCGGCCCTGGATGGACCGTATCGTGCGCGAGTCGGAGTTCATCGACCCCGGGTTGTTCCGCGAGTACTACGAGCACCTGGCCCGGGGCTACGCGCGCGGAGTGCGGGCCGCCCAGATGGACCGCGACATCGACGCACGGTATGACCCCGAGGTCATCGCGTATGCCTACACGGGCATCGGCAACTTCGTCGGCATGCGCTGGGCCGAGTGGACGGCCGGCGGCCGTGTCCCCGAGGACGTGCTTAACGACGTGCTGGAACTGCTGGCTCGCGGGCTCGTCCCGAAGACCCCGAAGACCGCGAAGACTCCCCAGACCCGGGACACGCCATCCGGGGAGGCGTGAGGGGGCAAACTCACCGGTGTGGACAACCCTGTGGACATCCTGGGGACAGGCCTGCGTACCGCTGGGGAACCCCCGCGGGGCTGGCCTGTGGATAACCCGGCCAGGAGAGCGGCCGGAGGCAGGTCCGCGTCGTCGGCCGCCAGCCAGGCCAGCGGTCGCGGACCCAGCGCCACGAGCTCCGCGATCTGCATGGCACACCACGGCGAGACGGACTGCCGCCCGGTGCGGACCGCGTCGCAGAACTGATCCCAGTCCACCCACGCGATCTCTGCGACCTCCGCCGGATCCGGAGCCGGCGCCGCGTCCGAGTACGCCGCGTACACCGGGCAGACCTCGTTCTCCACCACGCCGTTGGCCATCCGGGCCTGGTAGCGGAATCTGGGCAGCACCAGCACGAGCTCTGCCGTGGCGATCCCCAGTTCTTGCCGCAGCCGCCGGCGCACGCTGTCGGCCACCGGCTCGCCGGGCAGCGGGTGCCCGCAGCAGGTATTGGTCCACACGCCGGGCCAGGTGCGCTTGGACTCGGCCCGCCTGGTCAGCAGGAACCGGCCCGCGTCATCGAACAGGTAGCAGGAGAACGCCAGGTGCAGGGGCGTCCGGGCATGATGTACGGCGGCCTTGGCCGCGGTGCCTCGGGCGAACCCGGTCTCGTCGACGAGGATGACGCTCTCCACATGCTCCTGCCTCGGGTCAGAAGTTCGAAGGGGGGCCAGGGGAGAACACTACCTGCTCGGACCGGCACAGCGGACCTAGTGCGATTCTCGCGGGACCTCGTGGCCGCTGGAGCCGATCAGGAAGTCCAGGTCGGCGCCCTCGTTGGCCTGCAGCACGTGCTCGCAGTACAGGCGCGTCCAGCCCCGGCTGGCGTGCGGCGCGGGCGGCTGCCACGCGGCCCGGCGTTCGGCCAGCTCCTCGTTCCCGACCTCGAGGGTCAGTATCCGGGCGGGCACGTCGAGGGTGATCCAGTCGCCCGTCCGCACCAGGGCCAGTGGACCGCCTGCCGCCGCTTCGGGGACGACGTGCAGGACGACCGTCCCGTAGGCGGTGCCGGACATGCGCCCGTCGCAGATCCGCACCATGTCGCGGACGCCGCGCTGCAGAAGCTTCTTCGGCAGCGCGACGTTGGACACCTCGGGCATGCCGGGGTAGCCGCGCGGACCGCAGTACCTGATGACCAGCACGGTGTCCTCGTCGACGTCGAGCTCCGGGTCGTTGGAAACGGCGTAGTAGT
>JASHYW010000229.1 GCA_030042885.1 Streptosporangiaceae bacterium
GTGCCGCTGACCGGTCCGCGGTCACCTGCCCGTCCTGCCCTGTCCGCACCAGACGACGCCGGTCCGTCCGCTGGCCACCTGCTGCAGGCACCTGGCACGCACGCCGGGCTCGCCCCGGCTGCGCAACTGGCACGCTGGAGGGCGGGGCCACCCGCACCTCAACCCGTACGCCCACGGCAAGACCCTCAGCCCGGCCCTGCTCGAGCTGGACCTGCCGTGCCCAGTCCCGCGCTGATTGACCCGGACGATCGGTGGTTTCCCGCCCCGGCCCCCTCCGCCCTCGCCCGGCTGACCCGCTCCCACGCGTCCTGGACGGCGTCGTCGGCCTCGGCCAGCGACCCGAGCACCCGGTAAGCCACCGCCCGCAGATGCGGCCGCTGCTCCTCGAACCAGCAACGGTGGTGACCTGGCCGTGCACGGGTTCCGGGTTGACGTTCCCTCGCCTGGCATCGACGAGGCCGGGATCGCCGCGCTCTTCGTGGCCTCGCTTGGGCTGCTGATGAGCGACGCCGTCGAACTGCGCCACGTCGAGATCTTTGCCGAGCCGCACAAGGGAACGCGGGGCGGGCCAGCAGACCGCGGCGATAGCGGGCCGGGCCCGGGCGGCCGGCTGGCCGAGCTCAACCATGTGATCCGGCCAGGCATGGTCACCTATCCTGGGCTCCCCGGCCCGGCCATTACCCCGTACCTGACCAGGGAGGCCTCGCGTGCGCCCGTACGCTCCTGGCACCGAGTTCGCCATCGAGCAGATCACCATGGTCGGCAACACCGGAACCTACCTGGACGCGCCCTACCACCGCTTTCCTGACGGTCCGGACCTGGCCGCCATTCCGCTGGCCCGCACAGCCGACCTGCCGGCGGCGGTCATCCGGAGTCGGCGGCACGCGGCAGCGGGAGATCAACGTGGGCGCCCTTGCAGCCGTGGACGTCCGCGGGAAAGCGGTGCTGCTCCACACCGGCACGACGCACGGTTCGGGACACGTCAGTACGCCGCAGACGGGCATTTCCTCACCCGGGACGGCGCAGTCTGGCTCGCCGGCCACGACCCGGCGCTCGTCGGTATCGACGCCGCCAACATCGACGACACCGAAGACGGTGAACGGCCCGCCCACACCCTACTGCTCGCCGCCGGCATTCCGGTCATCTAGCACCTGACCGGCCTGGAGCAACTGCCGCCGACTCGGGCCTCCTTCACCGCGGTGCCCCTGCGCATCCAGGGATTCGGGACCATCCCCGTGCGGGCATTCGCCGGCTGCTCATCTAGCCACACGACCAGCTCACAGCAGCGCAAGACCGTCTCTGCCCCACCGCGATGCGGCAGACCGCCGCAGAACGAGCTGATCTGCGCGGCGGCCACGTGACCCGAGCGTGACGCTGGAGCCGCACGTAACGGCGGCCACTCGCGCGCCCTGCGATAGGAATGCCGATCACGCTCCGCGATCAGTCGGCGGGCACAGCCCCATCAAGCCGCAGCAGGTGACTGCGAGGAAGGGCGCCTGGGCCTTCGCCACCTAGCCTCGCAGCGCGGTGGCACGACGCATCTCAACGCGGCGTGATCGCGTGACAGCCCGGCCATCGGCAGATCGGTACCTCGGGTAACACGGTCGCTAATGGTGTGCGCCACCCTGGACGGGGCGACGAGCTCCGACGATCGCTTCTTGCCCGACTGACAGGGTGCCGCCGGTGAGCACGTCGCACCAGACGCCGAACAGACCACGATGGTGACGGGCCAGGGTGCGAAAGACGCCGGCATCGGCTTCCAGGCCGGGCTGGGCGCGGGTCACCATGGTGCAGCGGATGCACGGCTGGAGGGGCACCAGCACGACCGCCCCGATTGACAGGGTCCTGCCGGCCCATTCGTCTTCAAGCCAGCCCTTGCCCTCGACGTCAATCAGCACGTTGGGCCGAAAGCGCCGGGGATCCCAGACGCCGTCGGGGTGCAACTGTGCGGCAGTGCGCAATGACGCAGTGGAGAGCACCAGTACGGCGGCGGAGTCGACGTACCGGCCCGCCGGCATCGTCCACTCGATCGCCTGGCTGTTGTCGTCGGTCGCGTCCGCGAAGTACTCGGCTCGCCCACCTGCGTTTCCTGCGGAGGCCACCAGCGAGACAGGGCTCCCCAGCCACCGCGACAGCAGCCCGTCGGTACGCTGCCCCGGCCCGACGGCGGTACAGCCATCGGGAAGAGTGATCACCGGCAGCTCACCGTCATAGGACGCGACCGCGCCGAGCAGTTCAGGCCGGCGACGGGCAGTCAAGATCCGGCCCGTCCGCAAATCGCGGATCCCCCAGCGCCGGTCGCCCACCAGCCCGTCGTCCTCGAAGCGGGCCGACTCCAGCCGCTCGCCTTGCAAGGACTTGACGGCGTGGCGCCACAACCCCAGCACTTCCATGACTCACCTCTGCGGCCGGGCCGTGCCTCTACCCTGGAAGCGCGGCGCCCGGAGCATGCGCATGCCGACGACCATGCATGATCGTAAATAGCCTGACAGGAGCGCACGGCCCCTGTCGCACGGACCGGCGTCCCGGCTGCACACGAGCGCTCTCGCCGACAGAACCGGACGACCCGATACACAGAGCTGCCCGATCTGCGCTGTCGCCTCGGCTGATATCGCCGAGGAGTCGCCAGCCGCCCGTAACGGCGGCTCGGGCGCGCGGCTGCCACTGGTTGGTTGACCACGATGTGTGATCAGCGTGCGAGCTGAAGACTGGAAGGCCGCGGCGGCGGCCGACCGCGCCGCCTTTGGCCTGGTCCTACTAGTTATAGATGTACACCGGGGTGCCTGGGGTCGGCACCAGCGTGTAGAAGAAGGCGGCGATGTCCATCGGGAGCCGGATACAGCCGTGCGAGACGGGCTGCAGCGGCACGTAGGTGTCGCCGTGGATCGCGTAGGCGGTGTCGATGAAGAACACTGAGTTGTACATCTGGCCCAGCGGCACCGTAATCCAGCCGGGCATGAAAACGGTGGTGGTGAAATGGCCGGTTGGCGTGATGGCGTACGCGCAGGAGCCGTCGTTGCAGTAGTAGTATCCGCCGCCGGCGGAGACGTGGCTGACAAGCGCCAGCTCATTGTCCCGGTACAGCAGCAGTACCCGGAGCTGGAGGTTGATCTCCACCCGCAGCGCACCACCGGACGGATCGTGTGATCGCGGAGCGCGGGGGCTCACCAGCGCCTGCTCGGTAACCGGGCCGACGATGCCGTCGGCGCTCAGCCCCTGCACCTCCTGGAACGCCCAGACCGCTTCCAGCGTGTCCGGGCCGAACTGGCCGTCGGCCGGGCCCGGGTAGT
>JASHYW010000230.1 GCA_030042885.1 Streptosporangiaceae bacterium
CGTAAGAGCCCATCCAGCCGGTGGCGTCGGACTGCTCCAGGATGTACCCGGCGGGCAGGTGCGAGCGGTCGATCGGGCCGATGTTGTCCAGGCCCAAGAAGCCGCCCTCGAACACGTTGTTGCCCCCGGCGTCCTCGATGTTCACCCACCAGGTGAAGTTGACCAGGAGCTTGTCGAAGACCCGGGACAGGAAGTCAATGTCGCGGGCGCCGTCGATGGCGAAGACCTGCAGCGCCGCCCAGGCGTGCACCGGCGGGTTGACGTCTCCGAAGTCCCACTCGTACGCCGGCAGCGCCCCGTTCGGATGCTGGAACCACTCCCGGCACACCACGATCAGCTGGTACTTGGCGAACGCCGGGTCCAGGTGGGCCAGGGGGACGGTGTGGAAGGCCAGGTCCCAGGCGGCGAACCAGGGATACTCCCACTTGTCCGGCATCGAGATGATGTCGAACGCGTCGAAGTTGCGCCACTTGGAGTTCCGCCCGCCCTTGCGCACCTCCGGCGGCGGCGGCTGGCCCGGGTCGCCGTCAAGCCAGCGGGCCACGTCGTAGTAGAACAGCTGCTTGCTCCACAGCATGCCCGCGCACGCCTGCCGCAGCACCAGCGCCTCATCCGCGCTGGCGCCCGCCGGGGTCAGCTCGGCGTAGAACTCGTCGGCCTCGGCCTTGCGGTCGGCCATCACCCGGCCGAACTCGGCGCCGAGCGGGTCCGCCTTGCTGGCCGCACGGCTGCCGCGCCCGCTGGCGGCCGGGCGGAGCCGGAGCCGGAGCTCGGCGGTCTGGCCGGGCGGCACGGTGACCGTGTACCAGAACGCGCACTTGGTGCCGGCGAGTTCGGGGTTGACTGTGGGCGCTCCGTGAGTCACGTGGTCGTTGATGCCGTCCTTGGGATAAGGGGTGAGCGGGGTCGCGCCGTACAGCCGGGCCAGGTTGGTCTCGTTCTCGCAGAACAGCAGCTGCGGGTCGGCGCCGTCCGGGCCCGGCGCGCCGATCAGCTCCATCGGGCCCACGATCGGATGGTCGATCGCCACCGACCGGCCGCCGGAGGCCCGCAGGGACCGCCGTTCCCCGTTGTCCCCCCACGACCAGGTGTTGCGGAACCAGGCGCTCGGCAGCACGTGGATGGTCTCGGCGTCCGGCCCGGCATTGGTGAGCTGAATCGCCATCAGCACGTCATCCGGGCCGGCCTTGGCGTAATGCACCTCGGTGATCCAGTACCGATCCCCGTCGAACGCCCCGGTATCCAGCAGCTCATACTCGGGCTCATACCGGCTCCGGCGGGCGTTCGTGTCGATCAGGTCCTGATACGGGTACGCGCCGTGCGGGTAGTGGTAGCGCCACCGGTTCCAGGCATGGCTCGGGACGGCGTCCAGGTACCACCAGTACTCCTTGACATCCTCGCCATGGTTCCCCTGCGGGCCGGTCAGCCCGAACGCACGCTCCTTCAAGATCGGGTCCCGCCCGTTCCACAGCGCCAGGGAAAGGCACAGCCGCTGGTGGATGTCGCAGAACCCGGCCAGGCCATCTTCCCCCCACCGGTACGCCTGGGACCGGGCATGATCGTGCGGCAGGTAATCCCACGCATTGCCGTCCGCGCTGTAGTCCTCCCGGACCGTGCCCCACTGCCGCTCGCTGACATAGGGCCCCCACCGGTACCAGTCCCCGGCCTGCAGCAGCCCGGCTTCCAGCCGGCCGAACCCGGCGACCCGATCACGTTCCGCACCCATCGCTGCCCCTCAGCTTCAGCTTGAGCTGCCGTCTTGCCCCCCGATGGCGTGGTTGTTGCCGGCGGCATTGCGGCCTCCGTGTCGCCGGAACCGCCAGAACCCGGACCTGGATCCGCTTTCGTATCCCTAAGCCATCGAGCCCACCTGGCGCGGCTCGCTCAAGCATCGTCCCGAGCCTGCGCCTGGTCTGGATGGGTGCCGGCATACATGAACAATGATTCCAGCTTTGCCCTGGCCCGTGCCCGGCAGGCAGACGCCATTCGACTGGGACCTAAACTGCCCGCTCCGGCCATCACGGCGCATCACCCTCTCAGGGGGATAGCCTGGGCGAGCGCCGCGACCCGATGCAGGTCGCTGTCCTCCGCTGGCAGTGTCTACCTGCCCAACCCGGCTGGGATCCTCGCCCTGGTCATGTTGTCGTCCGTTCCTGTCCTGCTCTTTGCGCTGGCGGTGCAGCCGGTGTTCAAACGGGCTTTACGGCACGGACGTGAACCGCGACCTGACTATCGACCACTGAGAGCCGGGCTCTTGGCAGCGAATCAGGGGCGTCTTCATCCGTTCTGGGTGATGCCGGTGAG
The DNA here is from genome assembly GCA_030042885.1 of Streptosporangiaceae bacterium. The sequence goes on from JASHYW010000230.1 coordinate 2,305, forward strand.
CCGGTCACATGTGAATACTCACCTGCCCGGTTCCCAGGCTCCGAAGGGCTGGCTGGCTGGTTCGGCCTGCACCAGGCGGTGGCGGGAGAGGGTCACCCGGTCGTCGATGCCGCTCTGGGAGACCCGGCCGAGCCGGGCAGGGTTTACATCCGCATGCGGTGTCAGTCCGGCAGGCAGGGCACCGCACGGTTATGCCGCTGGCTGCCAGCCTCAGTCCTTTTGGGGGGGGACCGGCTCGGGTGCCGCGGCATACGGGCCGGCCGCGATCGGCATGTCGTCGACGGTGAAGCCGCGCTCACGGCGCAAGTCGCGGGTGAAGGCGTACCACCAGCCGAACAGTGCCCCGATGCGGTTGCGCCAGCCGGTGAGGAAGCCGATGTGGATGAACAGCCAGACGACCCAGCCAGGAAAGCCGCCGAAGTTCATCCGCCGTGTGGAGACGATAGCGCGCCCGCGGGAGATGTAAGCGGCAGAGCCCAGGTCGTGGTAGCGGAACGGCTTGTCAAGCCTCTCGTCCACGGACTCCAGGGTGATCTTGCGGCCCGCGTAATGGCCCGTCTGCATGGCGACCTCTGCTAGTCCGGGCAGCTTGTCCAGGCTCATCATGTCCCCGGTGACCAGGATGTCGGGATGGCCGGGGATGGTGAGATCGCTGCTGACGCAGAGACGGCCCGCCCGGTCCTGCTCCGCGCCGGTGGCCTTGGCCACCGCCGCGGCAAGCGGCGGCGCCTGGACGCCCGCGGTCCACAAAATGGTGCCCACCTCGTACCGGGTGATGTTGCCATCGTGGTCCTTGACCTGCACGCCCTGCAGGTCCGCTTCGGTGACGATCGAGCCCATGTGCAGTTCGACACCCAGTTTGGTGAGGTCGCGGGCGGCCATGGCGGACAGCTTCGGGCCGAACATCGCCAGCGGGGCGCTCCCGCCGTCGAACAGCATGACCCGGGCCTCGTCGGGCTTGATATGCCGGTACTGCTTACGCAGCGTCTTGGTGGCCACTTCCCGGACCTGCCCGGCCAGTTCGACGCCGGTCGGTCCCGCCCCTACGAGGGCGAAGGTGAGCCAGCGCCTGCGTTCCGCGGGGTCTTCGGCCGACTCAGCCATCTCGAACGCGCCGAACACCCGCCGCCGGATCTTCAGGGCGTCCTCGACGGTTTTCATCCCGGGCGCGAAGGCTGCGTACTCGTCGTGCCCGAAATAGGACTGGCGGACGCCCGCGGCAAGGATGAGGTAGTCATAGCCGAACTCGATCTGCCCGCCCAGCGGGCGCCGGGCCAGCACCCGCCGCTGCTGCGCATCGAGGCCGGTCACCTCGGCCAGGACGAACTCAAGATTGTGGAGATTCTTCAGCAGTTCACGCAGCGGGTACGCGATCTTGCCCTCGGAAAGGATGCCGGTGGCGCACTGGTAGAGCAGCGGTGGGAACAGGTGATGCTCAGTCCGGTCGAGCAGGGTCACCTGGACCGGCGCGCTCCGCAGCGCGCGAGCGGCGAACAGGCCCGCGAGCCCGCCGCCGACGATCACTACCCGGCGGGAGCCGGATGCCTCAGCCATGGCTCACCCCTTCCTTTCACAGCCCGCATGGCCTGGCCCGGCTCAGCCCGTCGGGTCGTGCCAGGTGTCCCGGGCGGGCAGTAGCCGGTCCGCCTCCTTGGGGCCCCAGCTGCCCTGGGCGTACGGGTGCACGGGGACGACGTCGCCGAGCACCGGGTCGACGATCTTCCACGCGGCTTCGACGGTGTCCTGGCGGGCGAACAGCCACCGGTCCCCGGCCAGCGCCGCGCCGATCAGCCGGTCATAGGGGCGGATATCCGACCCGGGCTGCTGCGCGAACGCGAGCTGTTCGGCCAGCGGCTCCCATCCGGCGCCGGGCTTTTTGCCCTGCAAGGTGAGGCTGACCGCGGTCTCCGGCCAGACCCGGAAGGTGAGCATGTCAGCGGGATGTTCGGGCTCGATCCCGAACACGTCGTGCGGCGGGTCCTTGAAGGTGATGGTGACCTCGGTGGCGGTGACGGGCAGGGTCTTGCCGACCCGGATCAAGATCGGCACCCCGGCCCAGCGCCAGGTGTCGGCGGTGAGCCGGGCCGCGACGTAGGTCTCGACGGTCGAATCCGCGGCGACGCCGTCGACCTGGTGGTAGCCCTCGTACTGGCCGCGGACCGTGTTGTCGGGGGTCAGCGGGCTCAGCGCGTTGACCACGGTCTGCTTGGCGTCCCGCCAGCCGGCCAGGCCGCCACCGGGCGGGGGCTCGGCCAGCACGGTGGCCAGCACCTGCAGCATGTGGTTCTGCAGTACGTCGCGGATGGCGCCGGTCCGGTCATAGAACCGGCCGCGGTCGGAGACGTCGAACGCCTCGGACATGGTGATCTGGATGGAGTGCACGTAGGTCCGGTTGAGCAGCGGCTCGATCACCGAGTTGGCGAAGCGGACGAACAGCACGTTCTCCACCGGGTCGAAGGCCAGCCAGTCGTCGACCCGGAAGATGGCCTGCTCGCCGAAGTACTGGTGCATGGTGTCGTTGAGCCGCCGCGAGCTGGCCAGGTCGGTGCCGAAGGGCTTTTCCACCATTACCCGCGCACCGGCTGACCGGCCGGACGTGGCGATGCCCTGCGCGATCCGGCCGAACAGCACCGGCGGCACCTCCAGGTAGTACAGCACCTTCTGGCCAGCGCCGATCTCATCGGACATGGCCTTGTAGGTGGCCTCGTCGCCGAGGTCGCCGTCCACGTAGTGCAGCAGGCTGAGCATCTTGACCGCGGCCGGGTCGGCCGGGTCCATCCCGTTGAGCTTCAGCGACGCCGTGGCGTAGTCGCGGAACTGCTCCAGGCCCCAGCCGCTCTTGGCCACCCCGATCACCGGGACGTCGAGCACGCCGCGCTTGACCAGCCCCACCAGCGCGGGGAAAGTCTCCAGCTTGGCCAGGTCCCCGGTGGCACCGAAGATCACCAGCGCGTCAACCCTGTCAGACATGTCATCCCTCCTAACTGGTCGTTCTCATCAGATGGCGCCCTGGGCCGCGGGAACATCCGCCGCGGCGGGCGGCCCGGCTCAGCTTCCCGGGCGCGCGCGGGGAGCGGCGG
>JASHYW010000231.1 GCA_030042885.1 Streptosporangiaceae bacterium
CCGCCGGACCCGCGGAACTGGCACTGGACCTCGCTGAGGGGTCACGATGATAAGGGCGGTGACCGGCGGCACCTGGGGTGCACCAGTGACATCAATCACTGGCGTCGCAATCGTTCCCTGAACCCCGCACTCACCGCAACAGGTTTATTTCCTCACCTCAGCCAGTCCCACCCACAAGGTCTCCCAGTGAGATGATGACCAGGATGGAGCGGGCCACGGCGACCTGGGCCTTGGCCTTGCCGCGGCGGCGGGCGATCCGGCCGTGGCGCTCGCCGAGGAAGGTGGCGGTGCGGGCCGCGTTGACCGCGGCCTGGCCGAGGGCGCCGCGCAGCCAGGTGTCGCCCCGGCCCTTCTTCCCGGCCCGGGTGCGGGACCCGGACTGGCGGGCGGACGGGCATAGTCCCGCCCAGGAGACCAGGTGGGCGGCGGTGGGGAACCGGGTCATGTCCAGGCCGGTTTCGGCGATGACGGTCCGGGCCAGGTCAGGGCTGAGGCCGGGGATCTCGGCCAGCCGGGCCACCGCGTTCAGCACCGGGGCATCGGGGCCGGTCCCGGCACCGGGCCCGGTGGTGCCGTCCGCGTCGGTGCCCCAGGCGGCGGGCATGGCCGCGGCCAGCTCGGCAGCCCGTGCGCCCAGCTGGGCGATCTTGGTGTCCAGGGCGGCGATCTGGTCCAGCAGCAGGGCGGCGAGCTCGCCGTGGTGATCATCGAACATGCCGTCCAGGGCCTCGACGAGCGCATCGTGCTTGGACTTCATGGTGCGCCGGGCCAGGCCGGCCAGGACCTCGGGGTCGCGCTGCCCGGCGATCATCGCCTTGATCATGTCCTGCGCCGACAGCGTGGTCAGCTTCGACGCCACGGACGAGAGCTTGACCAGCGCGCCTTCCAGCAGCTTTTCCAGCCGCTGCCAGCAGCGGGTCCGCTCGTGGATCAGCCGGGCGCGGGCCCGGGTGTAATCGCGCAGGTCCCGGACCGCCTTGGGCGGCACGAACGAGGCCCGCAGCAGACCCATCTCGGTCAGCCGGGCCAGCCACATGGCATCCAGCTTGTCGGTCTTGGGCCGCCCGGGCAGGTTCTTGGCCTGGGACGCGCTGACCAGCTGCACCGCCAGCCCGCACGCCTCCAGCACGAAGAACCAGATCCGCCAGTAGTCGCTGGTGGACTCCAGCGTGACCATCTCGATGCCGTCCTGGCGCAGCCGCCGGCCCAGCGCGCGGACTGCGCCCATCCGGGCCTTCACCGTCCACACCGTCGCCCGCCGTGAGCCGGGCCGGCCCGGGTGCGGGGTGCGGGTGCACACCATCCCGGTGTCCTTGGCCACGTCGATCGCGGCCACCCGCTCATAGATCCGTTCGTGTTCCTGGTCGTCGATGACCTGCGGTCTGCTCACCGCTTCCTCCTATGCCGGGAGTGATGGGAAGGAGCGGGCTGCCCGGGGGTCCCGGTCGGCGGGCACCAGGCCCGGAATACTGACCGGCGTGCTCGAGGCAACACTGCGCGACCCTCAGGTCAAGACCCCAGCGCCAGGCTAAATTACGGGTTCGTATTCCATAGTGCGCCGGCGTCACGGGCAGCCCGCCCCTACTGTCCGCCACCCCGCACGACGGCACAAACCCCGGCCCGGACGCGGCAGCGGCCCAGCCCGCCGCGACCGGCACCGATCCGGATTTTCACGCGGCGCGACCATCGCCAGATGAGATGGCTAAGTTGGCCCAAGTCGGGTCGGCCACCGGTTCAGCTTGAGCACGCCGTGGACGCGGTGATCGACTCCGGCGACTGCGGCACCGAGCCGACCACGGTGATCGATTTCTCCCAGCCGGAGCCCGAGATCGTGCGCCGCGGAGCAGGCGACACATCCGGTTTTGAGTAAACCACGGCCCACGGACCTGCCTCCTATCCTGCCCGGGACGCCCAGCGCCAAGTGATCGGATTGCGCGCGGTGAAGCCGTGAGCAACTCGATGTCGCTGAGCGCGTTTACCGTCGATCGCGGTGACTGTACGGAGCGGTACCGCTGAGCCAGAAGACGCCAGGACAAAACCGACAGGACCGATTAACCGGACTGCGCAGATCACCCGTTCGTGCGCGCCTCAGCCGACGAGTACCGAGGTTCCCGGGGCCGTATCTAACGGCGGGTACTTGCACAGGCACACGAAGAGCCAAGTTACTCTCCGTGATAAATGACCTCTATCATCCTCCTCTCTCGGCCAGCACAGTCCGCGACTGCCATCGCCTGGTGGCCGCGGCGGCACACTACACTCGCGGCTGTGATGAGGTTCTGCGATGGGCGCTGATGCCGTGGTCGAGCGACATGACGGCGCGCCGCCAGGCGAAGACGAGATCGCAGCGCGGATGCGTGCCGAGGGCCTGAGCCCCCACGGGTGGGGCAACGGCCCCGGCGATACCTACGGCTGGCATGAGCACGGCTACGAAAAGGTGCTGTATTGCGTGCGCGGCCGGATCGTGTTCCACACCGCCGGCGGCGACATCGAGCTCGGCCCGGGAGACAAGATGATCCTCGCGCCGTACACCGCGCACGCGGCAACGGCCGGCGCGGAGGGCGTGCGCTGCATCGAAGCGCCCCGGCAGCGAGACTAGAGCCCGTTTGACGGGATCCGCCACATGGCGAAGTGCCCGATGACCTGTCCTGGTCCAGATGTTCCTTATAGGGTCATGTGAGTACGTTTGGGACGGTGCCAGATCCCACCTGTTCTCTCTGCCAGCGGCTGCCGGGTCGTGGGTCAAAGCCGCGTCCAGACCGACCAGCATGTGGCTCAGATGCCGGTCATCGGCTGCCGGTGCCTACCCGGGCGCATCACCCATGCGGTACTGGCGGGTGGACTCGTCTAGCTGGCGCTTCAGATCGTCGTCGAGCATGAATTCGGCAGCTGCCAGGCTGGAGTCGAGTTGCTCGGGGCGGCTCGCTCCGATGATGGGCGCCGTGATTGCCT
>JASHYW010000032.1 GCA_030042885.1 Streptosporangiaceae bacterium
CATGTAGCCGGAGAACGCGCGCAGCACGGCGTTGCCGCGCATGGCCTCGCGCACGACCGGGCCCAGGCTGCTCAGGGTCCGCCACGCCCGTCCGCCGGTTCTCGTCCTGGGCGGCGAGGAGCCGGGCGGCAGGGCCGCCGGCTCGTAGGCGATGGTGCCATCCGGCCCCCCGGATCCGGCCGCCCAGGGTTCGGTGCCGGGTGCGGGCCGGTATCGCCGCCGTACGTTCGGGTAAAAATCGGGCGATGGCACGGTCCGCGGGCCGGCGGCGTCCGGCGGCCGTCCGTTCGGGATGGTCGGCGGCTCGGCCGTCCGGCCATCGGCGCCGGCTGGGGAGGCAGCGGGAGGCGGCAGGACGTCCACCTGGTCGGGCAGCCGGAAGGCCAGCACCATGGCGGCCAGGTAGATGATCATCCCCGCCCGCAGGACCCAGGCCGCCCCGGCGACCACCTGGATCCCGGCCGCCAGCGACCCGGCCAGCATGGCCGCGATCAGCGTGAAGAGCTGCGACCGGGCGTTCGCGGCCACCAGCGTGATCTGTTCGGGCAGCAGCCGCGGCGTGATCGATGCACGCGCCACGCCGTAGGCCTTCTGCAGCACCAGGACGCCGAACGCCGCGGGCAGCAGGCTGGCCGGGCTGTTGATGGCGGCCGACATGCCGAAGCACAGCAGGCCGCGCGCCAGCAGGGTGCCGGCCAGCAGGTAGCGGCGGCCCTGTTGCATGCGGTCGAGGGCCGGCCCGATGAACGGCGCGAGGATCGCGAACGGCGCCATGGTGACGAGCAGGAACAGCACCACCCGGCCGCGGGCCTGGTCGACCGACGTGCTGAAGAAGATGGTCCCGGCCAGGGCCACCGTGACGAAGGCGTCCGCCGCGCCGCCGGCGGCGGTCAGTTCGATGAGGGTGGACAGGCCCGTGAGGCCGGCCCCGGACGCGCCGGTCACCCGGTGCACGAAGCCGCCGGTCCTGCGGGTGCCGGACCTGACCGCGCCGGTCGTGGCGCGCGCCGCGCTCCCGGTTCGGCGCAGCGCCTCGGACATCCGCATGTACCCAGTATTCTTGGTAGCCGCCAGTGCGGCGAGCACGCCTCGGCCGCAACCGGCCGGTAATGACGCCCGCAGCGCCGTGATGAGCGAGAATAGGTAACCGTGAGTTCTGCCCGTACCAGCGCCAGGGAACCGGATCAGGCCTGCGCGGAGGCCGTCGACCTCGCGCGCGCCGCGGTCACCGGGGTGGCGGGCGCCGGCCGCGTGGGTGAGCACGTCGAGGCTCACGCGGAGGGCGAACGCATCGTCACTCACCTGTTCGCCTGCCAGGACCTGGCGTACTCCGGCTGGAGATGGGCGGTGACGGTGGTCCGCGCGCCGCGGGCCAAGGCGGTCACGGTCAGCGAGACCGTGCTGCTCCCCGGGCCCGCCGCCGTGCTGGCGCCGGACTGGGTGCCGTGGCAGGACCGGCTGCGGCCCGGAGATCTCGGGGTCGGCGACCTGCTGCCTGCCCCGCCGGACGACGAACGGCTCGTGCCGCTGGTCGTGCTGGAAGGCGACGATGCCGTGACCGACTGGGACCCCGGCGGCGAGCAGGAGGATGCGGGCGAGCCCGCCGGCCTGCCCGTGCCCGGACGGTCACGGGTGCTGTCGGCGATCGGCCGGGAGGAGGCGTCCGCGCGGTGGTACACCAGCGAGCACGGCCCGCGGACGCCGCTGGCGCACGCGGCTCCCGCTCACTGCGCCAGCTGCGGCTTTTACGTGCCGTTGAGCGGCGAGCTCGGCGGGCTCTTCGGTGCCTGCGCGAACGCGTACGCACCCGATGACGGCCGGGTCGTTTCCGCTGATCACGGCTGCGGAGCGCACTCGGAGTCGGTGGTCTGGCAGGCCACGGCCCGGGCCATCGCGCCGGTCATCGACGAGTTCGGCTACGACATGGTCGAGGTGCCGGGCGTGTCGGTCGAAGAGACGGTGTTCGAGCCGTTGTCCCGCGGAGCTGACTGATCCTGGGCCCGTCGCGCCGCGGCCCTGGCCCTGGAGCGCTTGAGCCTCGGCACGTACCAGAGCGCGAACAGCCCCATCACCACCCCGGCGGCACAGGTCCAGATCCACCACCGCGCATCGGCGGGAAGACTGCCCCGCACGATGAGCAGGACGATCAGCGCCAGCGCCCAGCCGGCCGTGCCGACGACGGTGACCAGCTTGTCGTTCGCCTCGAGGGGCGGAGGCGGCGATGGCCCGCGGGATCGCTTCACCCGTCCAGGCTACGAGGTGGCCGCGCGGACCTGGCGCCCAGGAGACCTCGGGCGGCGGATGCCACCGGCCGGCTGCAGCGGGCCCGCGGGCGTGATGTACTTAGTCCACGCCTCAGGCCGGCCGAGGCCCGAACTAGGTGAACAGGCAAAGGTTCAGGACCATGACAGTTACGCAGACCAGGACTGATGCCGGGCTGGCCACCGCGCTGAGGATCTCCGTGAGCAGGCTGGCAAGGCGCCTGCGGGCCCAGCGCGCGGCCTCCGGCATGACCGAGGCCGTGCTGTCAGAGACCCAGCTGGCCGCGTTGTCGGCGCTGGAAGTCCACCAGGCGATGACCCCAGGCGAGCTGGCCGAGCACGAGAAGGTGCAGCCTCCGTCCATGACGCGCGTCATCGCGGTCCTCGAGGAACGCCAGCTCGTGCTCAGGTCACCGCACCCGACCGACCGGCGCCAGGTCATCCTCAAGGTCACCGAGGAGGGACGGGCGGTCGTGCACCGGGTCCGGCGCAG
>JASHYW010000232.1 GCA_030042885.1 Streptosporangiaceae bacterium
CTCGATTCCGGCCGCGAGCAGGTCCCTGGCGAAGATCCACTCGACTGGCTCATCGGTGCCAACATGGAACGCCATGCGTACCGCGTAAGGGTCCCTGCCGCTGTAGTACAGGCTTGCCACAAGCGGAACAATCGTTTGCTGGGTGACGACAAGCCTTAGCCCGAGCTCAGCCGAGATCGTGGTGCTGCTGCTTCTGCTCATCTGTTACCCACCCCTACCTAGCCGACTCCCGGACACCCGGGCTCTGCCGATACAAAGCGGCCGGTTGGTGACGACGGCGCACACGGAGGGTAAAGTTGCCCCAGGTGATCAGCATCCCGTTTTGCGCCTTTCATGCCTAACCAGAGGACGGGCCACCGCCGCTGCCTTGACCTGGACAAATGCCGCCCGGTTCGGGAGTGGCGTTGCTGCAGTTTAGTGTTCCTGCGCGTAGATTGCATAGCCTGTGACGCTGATCTCATGTACTAATATGCAAATTGTTTCCATTGCAATACGATACGTAATTACGAGTGTTTCGATGCGTACGATTGCAAAATTTTGTCGTTACACAGTGTTATCGGCGTTCGGGGGAGGGAGCATGCCCGGCTCCCGGACACCGTGGCTGGGTGGGCAGGCCCGGTCCGGTGCCGACCGGGTGCGGTGCTGCCGCCTCCGATGCGGTACGCCGCCGCGTGCCGCGGGGCGCGAATATGCGCTACCCTATGGGAGCGCTGGGAGGGGCTGCCGCAGGGCTGAGCCCTCGGCAGACAGCCCGGTACCAGCGGCGGGCGATTGGCTCAGCGGGAGAGCGCCTCGTTCACACCGAGGAGGTCACTGGTTCGATCCCAGTATCGCCCACAGGTGTAAGGCCAGGTCAGAAGCTCCACTGGCAGCTCCCATCCTACTCCGCGGATGGGAGCTGCTGCCGTATTGGGAGATTTTTGGGAGACCGTGTTCTCCCGCCCGGCACCCGACGCCACCTAGACCCTGGATGCCGCACCTGACCGCCCTCCCTGACCCGGAGCCCGCCGAGTACTTCACCACCATCCCGTATGTCCTACCTGCCCGCCGACGAGCCCCGGCTCCCACATCAGCCAGACAGCACAGGACTGGGAAGTCACACTCTGGCATAACGACCCGTGCCCGCATGCCAGTGAAAAGCACCGGCCCTCATCCATGTGCCCGGCTGCCCCACCTGCCACACGTGCCGCAAGTCCGACCTTTCCGTCAGCTCCCTCATCCGGGCCGGTGGGCATTCATCCCCAAGCACGGCCGGACCCCGCTTACTTCCCAGGACAGAACTATCCACACCGCCTCCGGCGGCGATACTGCCCGCAAATGAAAACCGACAACTTCATCATCGACCGGATCGCCAGGCGGCCGGGCGGCAGCTGGGGCGAGGGCGCCGCGCCAGGTCCGGGAGATGCCGCTGTAGTCGGCCGGGATAACTTGCCCCACGATCCGCGCGCTGCGGCCTCATTCCCGCCGAGCAGGGCGCGCACGGCGCCGCGATGCTCATGCTGATCCGCGAGCACATACAGCCGCTGCCTGCTGTACCAGGGCCCAGCGGCGACCCCGACGAGGTAACTCCCGACCTCGCCGAGCTGGCGAAGCTCCTGCGACGCCTCGGCGGGGAGTCCGGCGTTCAGGGCTGACGTCGGGATCCGGCAGGACGCCGGTGGCGGGCGCCGTGGCGGTGCTGCGGCTGGCATCTGCGCCTGCGGCGCTCCCGGAGCCACGTGCGTACGGGCACCCAGGCGGCGACGACGGCCATCGGGCACGAGAGCACCCCGCTCGCCTCTGCCGCGTACGCCATCACCGCCGCCATGCCTACGTGCTACTTGCTCGTAACAAGCGGCGCATTGGGCTGAGCGCGGGCGTGGCCGAGAGGAGGTTCCCGCACCGGGAAGTAATTATTACCCTTGAGAACAATGATTCTCAGGAGTGGCCATGTGACTCCTGAGAATGCAACGGACCCACATCCCGGGCCGCCGGATCTGACTCCCGAGAACGCGGACCTGCTCGCCGGGTACGCTGCTCACCTCGGGCACTCGCCGCTGGCCGGCTACACGCTGCGGACCTACCTCGGCGCGGTCCGTGCCTACCTCAGGTGGCTGCAGCAGGCCCAGGCCAACAGGGACCCGCTGAACGACGCCGCGGCCAGGGACTGGGCCGTCCGCGACTACCGGAGTTACCTCGTCACCGTGGCCAAGAAGGGCCACCGCCACCGTGAACAAGGACCTGGCCGCGCTGGCCGACTTCTACACCTGGCGCGGCCTCGGCCAGCCCTGGGGCGTCAAGCGCCACCAGGTCCCGCGGCCCACCGGCAGCAGGTGACCGGGCTGTTGGCCAGTCTGCGGCAATGGACGGCCGCACTCACCGGGTCAGGCCAGCCGCACTCGGGCGCGCAGGACCCGTCCCGGCCGGGCGAACAGTAGCCGTCGGGCGCGGCCGCTTTCACCAGGCGGCGAAGGGGCGATCGCCCTCGCCCGTCGCCGCGAGCTGCTCGACGGCCTGGCGATGAGTCCGAGCCTGGTCTCGAACGGTCCTTCGAGCTGGGCGAGGAGGCGGTTGAGCATGGCGAGGCGCGTACGCCTACTCGCTGCACCAGCTCAGCAACGGCGGTTACGTCCTGGCCGGCGACGAAGACATCGAGCAGCCCGAAGTGACGATCGAGCCATGGATCGCGGAAGTAAGCTCCACCGGCAGCCTGCTGTGGCAGCACCTGTACTACCAGGTATACAAGCCGACCGGACTGCCGCTGGGCGAGGACTTCTCCGGCGCGGCGGTAAACTCGGCCGGCGGGTTCGTGGCCGGCGGGCCGACAGAGGACTACACCACCCAGAAAGATGAGCTGTATGCCGTCCAGACCGACAGCTCGGGGAACGCAGGAACCTGCGGCGATGAGTACGCAGGCACACCGCTGCAGGCCATCAGCCCCCAGCTGACCGCCACCGCACCGTCGCTGCCGGCCCAGACGGCTACGACGCCGGCGGCCAGCTCGCCGGAGGCGGCAACGGCGACCTCGATCAGCACCCAGACAGACTGCTGACCCCACCGCCACGCAACCGTGGGCCGGCTGCCAGCCCGGCAGCCTGATCCGGGCCTGGCCCGCCCGGGGGTCCGCCGTGCCCGGCGCCGCCCGCCGAAAACCTGGTCCCGGCGACATCGGCCCACGCCAGCTCCTCGGCGCCGGAGTGCCCCAGCGCGGTTGCGGCCGCCAGGACGAGGATTGCGTGCACCTGGGCGTCAGCCGGCCGCGTTCGCTTCCTTCGACTGGCGCTGCCAGCTGCCGCACCTGACCCTGATCCCGGCCGCGGCCGTCCTTGGCGCGGCCCTGATCGGCGGCCGCCGCCTCACTGCTGTTCGGACTTCCACCGGCGGTAGAGCTCGAGGAAATCCTCCCGCATGCGCGGCGTCAGGTCTTCCGGCGCTAGGCGCCCGGTCAGCCTGATGGTCTCGCGCATCTGCGCCAGGTACTCGGTGCAGTCCGGGCAGCCGGCGAGGTGCGCCTCGAAGCGCCTCCGCGCGGACCGGCTCAGCGCACCCTCGAGGTAGTCCGTCACCAGCTCGACCGCCTGCTGGCAGACCAGATCACGGCGAAGGAGGAGTCTCACCGCGCCTCCCGGAACTCATCCTCGAGCAGCTGCCGGAGCCTGCTCCGGCCGCGGTGCAGCAGGACCCGCTGGTTCACCTGGCTGATGGCCAGCACGGCGCAGACCTCTTCGCTGCTCATCTCCTCGACGTCGCGCAGGATGACAACTTCTCGCTGCCGGGCGGGCAGCTCATCGATCAAGGACCGGATGCGAAAGGCGAGCTTGCCCGCCTCCATGCGGCCCTCGGCCGCCTCGATCCAGTGCTCGGGCGGGTCCGCCCAGCTGCCGGACGCGTCGAACCTGGCCGGATGGACCGTCGGCTCCGGGTCCGCGACGGGGATGCTGCGCTGTTCCCGGCCGCCCGTGGTACGGGCCCGGTTGACGAGGATACGGAACAACCAGGTCTTCAGCGACGAGCGCCCCTCGAACCCCTCAAGGCCGCGCAGCACCGCCAGCCACGTGTCCTGGACGACCTCCTCGGCGACCGCGCGGCTCGGCACGAACGAGGCCGCGAGCCGCAGCATCGGCTCGTGATAGCGCTCCACCAGGATGACGAACGCGCGCTCATCGCCCGAACGCAGCCGGAGCAGCAGCTCCCGGTCCGAATCCATCACGGACAGAATAGGACGAGCCGACCGTCCCCTGAGCCAGGGCCACGGCCGGCTCATCGCGGTTTCCGTTAAATGTCGCAGGATCGTTACCAGGTGTTGACGATCCCGGCGGACGCGGTGACCCCGGCGGGCAGCGGGGTCGGTGAGCTGGGCACCTCGGTGAGGTTTCCGCCGCTGACGGCGAAGACAGACACGAAATGCATGCCAGTGCCGTCCACGAGCAGGTACCTGCCGTCCGGGGACAGCCGGGCGTCTGTGTCAGCCCCGCCGCCGGTGATGGTGGAGCTGCCGATCAGCGCGAGCGAGCCGTCCCGGTTGATGGCGTAGCTGGAGATGGTGCCCGAGCCGGTGTTGACGGCGAACAGGTACCTGCCGTCGTGGCTGATCTCCACCCAGCAAGGAGCCGTCTGGTCATCGGCGAACGGGGACGAGCCGATCGAGGATAGCGTCCCGCTGGCGGAGTCGCTGAACGCGGACACCGTGCCCAGGCCGGCGCCATTGTGGGCGTTGGAGACGAACAGCTGACCCGGGTTCGTCGGGCGGAACTCGCTGCCGAACGGGCCAGCGCCCTGCGCGGCGAACGGCGATCCGGGGGCGGCGGTCAGCAGCCCGTCGAAGCCGACGGTGAAGCTGTCGATCAGGCTGGTTGTCACGCGGGTGCCGACCAGCTTGGTGCCGATGCCGTTGAAGAACACGTCACCCAGGCCGGAGCCAGCAGGGACCGCGACCGTCGAGCCTGCGATCGGGGTCAGGCTGCCGCCGGAACTGAGGCGGAAGCCGGAGTAGCCGCCGACGGCAGTGCTTGTGCCCTGGTTCGCCACGTAGACCAGGCCGAACGGGGAGATCGCGATGCTCACTGGCGTGATCCCGCCCGAGGACACCGGCTGGCCGGCAAGCACCGGCACGCCGCCCGCGGTCAGGCGCAGGACCGAGATCTGGTTACTGCCGGCATCGACAGCCAGCAGGTACCTGCCGTCCGGGGTGACCTGGATCGCGCCCTGGGAGGCCAGGCCCGAGCCCAGGCCCGCGCCGCCGGCGCTGAACGGAGAGCCGGCCAGCGCGGTGAGCGAGCCGTCGGCGTGCCGGGCGAACCCGTCGATGGTATTGGCCGTGACGGTGTTGCCGTCGACGTAGGTGTAGCCGACCACCGGGGACGTATTGGTTGAGGCGGACGCGGACACCGGGACAGCCGCCGCCGCGGCCGCCGCCGCGAGGCTGAGCAGTATCAGACCCGGCCTGATGCGTGCCGGGACGCGGATCGCGCTGGCCAGCGCGACCGCTACCGCGCTCGCCAGCGCCATCGGCCCGGGCAGTTTGCTGCGGGTACCGCCTGGGCGGTTCGGGATTCTCATCTGTCTCCTAACATCGGCTGTTGGGCATGAAAACCCTCAGTCCCCGCAGCAGCCCGCGCGTTACAGTCTGAGCCGGACAGCTCGTCAAGCCTGACCCGCGGATCTGAGACGTACCGGTACCCCTACGAAAAGCTCTTCGCGCGTGGGGGTTCGGGCTTTCGTGCTCCAGCCCCGCGAGAGCCGCCGCGTCACGGCAGAGTCGGCTTCCGTAGCAATAGCCGCCCGCAGCGATGGGCATGCCGGACATGGCTAACCATCGAGACAAGTCTCGGAGGCTAGAAATCTAACTTTCCAGCACTACCTGGAGGGTTAGACTGTGCAGCGTGAACGATCCACGCCCGCTTCCCGGCGAGCCGCTCGGGCTCGACCTGGTCGACACCGTGTACCGCCTGGCGGGAACGACGATCGACCTGCTGGAGACGATGGCCTCGACCCGGGACTGGCTGGTCGCGGCGGGGCTGGGCGAGCCGGACCCGGGTGACCTGGAGCTGGTGAGAGACAGCCTGCTCACGGCGAGGCGCGCAGTGCGGGACGCGCTCGAGCGGCACGACGTCACCAGGCTCAACGACGTGCTGCGGCACGGGCGGGTCGAGCTTGCCGTGACCAGCGGGCTGGAGCCCCGGCGGACGCTGGTTGCCGACTCGCCGCATTGGCAGCCAGCCGTCGCAGCCGGGTCCAGCGTGCTCGACCTGCTCGGCTCATCACCGGAGCGGGTCAGGAACTGCGAGAACCCGGCGTGCATGCTCTGGTTCTACGATGCCACCCGTAACGGCACCCGGCGCTGGTGCTCGATGGCGGCCTGCGGCAACCGGATGAAGGCCCGGCGCCACTATGAACGGGTGAAGGCTCTCTAGCCTCTGAACCACGGGTTGCGTACTGACGCGCAGGCGCCGGCAGGGCGGGCAGCGCGGCCCGGCAAGGGCTCCCGGCGGGCGGTACCTGATCGGCTGGCCGCTGTCCCCGCCCGCTGACCTGGGCTCGATCCACTGCAGCTCGGGTGTGCCGGAGAGCTGGGGTGTACCGCCGGCGAAGTCCGTGAACAGCAGCATGGCCTCGGGGTTGGCAGGCATCGTTGCCCAGGCTACTGATCATGTTGCCGCCCCGCAGTCAGGCTGCAGCAGCACATCGCCCGCGACACGCAGAGAAGCCGGCAGGCCGCCCTTTTGCCAGGAGCTGGCGCTCGCGCGGCTGCGGTGGATCGTGCCGCGGAAGCAGTGTCGCGCCCGCTGGTGAGCGGTGGCCGGGGCGGCCCACGGCTGGCTCCCTTTACGCGAGGTCTCTGCGGCAGGCTCGCCGCGCAGTAATTACCTAACTGTTAAAACGGTCTTGACAGGTTAGAATGAGCCGTGGTTGACTCAGCTGCGTCACAGACAGCCACCGAAGGAGCGAAGTCAGATGGACACCGTCGTGAGGTACCGGTCTGCCGACGCCGGCGGGCTGAAGGTCTTCTACCGCGAAGCGGGCCCAGCGGACGCGCCCGTGATCTTGCTGCTGCACGGGTTCCCGAGCGCGAGCCACATGTTCCGCGACCTGATCCCGCTGCTCGCCGGCCCGTACCGGGTGATCGCTCCCGACCTGCCGGGGTTCGGCCAGTCCGGCATGCCGGGCCGGGACGAGTTCACCTACACGTTCGACAACATCGCTGACGTGATCGGCCGGTTCACCCAGGTCATCGGGCTGCGGCGGTACGCGGTCTACGTGTTCGACTACGGCGCGCCGACCGGATTCCGGCTGGCGGCCAGGCATCCCGACCGGGTCACGGCGATCATCTCCCAGAACGGCAACGCCTACGAGGAGGGGCTGAGCGACGGCTGGGCACCGATCCGCGCCTACTGGCAGGACCGCTCGCCGGCCAACCGGGAGGCGCTGCGCTCCTTCCTGGCGCCGCAGACCACTGTGTGGCAGTACACCCACGGCACCCCCGACCCGGCAGCAGTCTCCCCGGACGGGTACAGCCTGGACAACTTCTACCTGGCCAGGCCGGACGCCGACGAGGTGCAGCTCGACCTGCTCGGCGACTACAAGTCCAACGTCGAGCTGTACCCGGCCTTCCAGCGGTACTTCCGCGAGCATTCCCCCGCGCTGCTCGCGATCTGGGGGAAGAACGACCCGTTCTTCCTCCCGGCCGGCGCGGAGGCATTCAAGCGGGACCTTCCCGATGCCGAGGTCCGGTTCCTCGACACCGGGCATTTCGCCCTGGAAACGCACGCCGCCGAGATCGCGGCCGCTATCCGCGACTTCCTGGAAAGGATCTAGCAATGAGCATGTCTCCTGATGTCACCGTCGTCCTTGCCCATGGCGCATGGGCGGACGGTTCCAGCTGGGCCAAGGTGATCAGCGCGCTTGACGCCGCCGGCGTCCGCGCCGTTGCGGCCTCCCTGCCGCTCACATCGCTGCCTGACGATGTGGCTGCCCTCGAATACACCCTGGAGCAGGTGGGCGGGCCGGTCGTGCTGGCCGGCCACGCCTACGCCGGCGCCGTCATCGGATCCACCCGGGCGCCGGACGTCCGCGCGCTGGTCTACGTCGCGGCGCTTGCTCCGGATGAAGGCGAGACCGTAAGCGAGGTGTTCGGCCGCGGCACGCCGCACCCGGATGCGCCCGCCCTGGTGCCGGATGAGCGCGGCTTCATCTGGCTTCCCGACGAGGCATTTCCCGGCGCGTTCGCGCCCCGGGCCACGGCCGCGGAGCAGAACCTGCTGCGGGCGGTGCAGCGGCCGATCTCGGTCACCAGCATCACCGTCCCGGTCGGCCGCCCGCTGTGGAAGGACCGCCCGACCTGGTACCTGCTCGCCGAACAGGACCGGATGATCCCGGCTGAGAACCAGCGCTTCATGGCCAGACGGATGGGAGCGTCAGTGCGGGCATACCCCGTCGACCACATGCCCCTGGTAACGGCCCCGGAAGTCGTCGCGGGCTTGCTCGCCGAGGTCACGGAGACCGTCAGGAAAGACCTGCCGCACGCGTGAGGGCCGCGAGCACGGCGGCGGCGACGCCATCATAGGCGATGCCTGTGCGGCCAGCCGGTCTCGGGTCGCCTCGGACCGTATCACGGCGATGGCGAAGCCACGGCTTCGCCACGCTCGTCTGCGACCCCGAAGAAGGCGCCGAAGGGTAGGGTCGGCTGCGCGGTGAGTTCCCTCATTCGAGGTGCGACTTTCGCCGCACCGGGCTGGTCGGCCTGCTGATCCACGCCACCGCCGCCGCCACCGCCGCCCGTGCCGCAGGCCAGCAGCACCTGGATGAGGCCGCGCTTACCGAGACCCGCGGCTGGTACCGCGGTGCGGTCGCCAAGGGCATCACCGATAACCAGGGCAGGCGCAACAAGGCCGGCAA
>JASHYW010000233.1 GCA_030042885.1 Streptosporangiaceae bacterium
CACCGCGTTGACCAGCCCGAACTCATGTGCTTCTCCAAGCGTACGGATATGATCACCCGCAGACCAGGGGCTGGCCGGGGCCGGCCAGCCCCGCGGGACGATGTCGTCCTGGTGGTCGTCAACCTGGACCCGCACCGGACCAGGGAGGCGACAGTCTGGCTCGACCTGCCCGCGCTCGGCGTGGACGGCGAGTTCACCGTGACGGACGAGCTGACCGGCGCGTCCTACTGGTGGGGGCAGGCCAACTACGTCCGGCTGAACCCGGCGACCCAGCCCGCCCACATCTTCACCGTCACGCCCGGCGGTAGCACGTGACACCAGCCCGGACAGTACAACGCAGGAGACCTTGCCGTGACAGAGCACCACGAGGCGGTGGCCGACTCCTTCGACGAGCCGCAGGACCCGGAGTGGTACAAGCGCGCCGTGTTTTACGAGGTACTCATCCGGGGTTTCCGTGATTCGACCGGAGACGGCACCGGCGACCTGCGCGGGCTGACCTCCCAGCTGGACTACCTGGCCTGGCTCGGCATCGACTGCATCTGGCTGCTGCCGATCTACTCCTCGCCGCTGCGGGACGGCGGCTATGACATCTCCGACTACATGTCCGTGCTGCCCGAGTACGGGAACATCGGCGACTTCGTCGCGTTCGTCGACGAGGCACACCAGCGCGGCATCCGGGTCATCGCCGACCTGGTCATGAACCACACCAGCGACCAGCATCCGTGGTTCCAGGCCTCCCGGGCCGACCCGGACGGGCCGTACGGCGACTTCTACGTGTGGGCGGACACCGACGACAAGTACGCCGGGGCGCGGGTCATCTTCGTCGACACCGAGGCCTCCAACTGGACCTTCGACCCGGTCCGCGGCCAGTACTACTGGCACAGGTTCTTCTCCCACCAGCCGGACCTGAACTTCGAGAACCCCCTGGTCCAGGACGCCATGATCGAGGTGCTGCGGTTCTGGCTGGACCTGGGCATCGACGGCTTCCGGCTGGACGCCGTGCCCTACCTGTACGAGCGGGAGGGCACCAATTGCGAGAACCTGAAGGAGACCCACGAGTACCTCAAGCGGATCAGGGCCGAGATCGACAAGCTCTACCCGGACAGGGTGCTGCTGGCCGAGGCGAACCAGTGGCCCGCCGACGTCATCGAGTACTTCGGCGACCCGGAGGTGGGCGGCGACGAGTGCCACATGGCGTTCCATTTCCCGCTGATGCCGCGCATCTTCATGGCCGTGCGCCGGGAGCAGCGTTACCCGATCTCGGAGATCCTGGCCCAGACCCCGGCCATCCCCGCGCACTGCCAGTGGGGCATCTTCCTGCGCAACCACGACGAGCTGACGCTGGAGATGGTCACCGACGACGAGCGCGACTACATGTACGCCGAGTACGCCAAGGATCCCCGGATGAAGGCCAACATCGGGATCAGGCGGCGGCTGGCCCCGCTGCTGGAGAACGACAGGAACCAGCTCGAGCTGTTCACCGCGCTGCTGCTGTCGCTGCCCGGCTCGCCGGTGCTGTACTACGGCGACGAGATCGGCATGGGCGACAACATCTGGCTGGGCGACCGGGACGGCGTGCGGACGCCGATGCAGTGGACGCCGGACCGCAACGGGGGCTTCTCCCAAAGCGACCCGCAGCGGCTCTACCTGCCGCCGATCATGGACGCGATCTACGGCTACCAGGCGCTCAACGTCGAGGCCCAGCAGCGCAACGTCGGCTCGTTCCTGCAGTGGACCAGGCGGATGATCGAGATCCGCAAGCGGCACCCGGTCTTCGGCACCGGGATCTACGAGGAGCTGACCTCCTCCAACCCGAGCGTGCTGGCCTTCGTCCGGCTGCCGGATGCCTCGGCCGACGGCGACAGCGACGGCTCGGACCGCATCTTGTGCGTCAACAACCTGTCCAGGTTCCCGCAGCCGGTCGAGCTCGACCTGCGCCGGTTCATCGGCGTCACCCCGGTGGAGTGCATGGGCGGGGTGGTCTTCCCCAGGATCGGCGAGCTGAGCTACCTGCTGACGCTGCCCGGCCACGGGTTCTACTGGTTCCAGCTGCCCGCCGCCCGCGAGGACCGGCCGCCGGCCGGCACGCTGGCGCCGGAGAGCCCGGAGTCCGCGGGCCAGCAGCTGTACCACGGCTGAGGCCATGGCCAGTGAGCATGATGCAAAACCGGCTCGCGAGTGCAGGCCTTCGGGGCCTGCCCGAGCGATCGGTGCACGTGAGCGGCCAGCAAAGAGAAGGGGGAAGGGGAGGTGGGTGGGGGGTTTTTGGCATAACGCGAACTTTTACAGAAAACGCAGCGCCCGCCCACCGGCCCCGGCGTGCTGGCCGCATGCCTCCAGGGGGAGGGGGTAGGCCAGGGAAATGACCTTCGAAGACGTGCTGGCGGCATGGCTGGTCAAGCAGCGGTGGTTCGCGGGCAAGGGGCGGACCGTGCACGACCTGGCGGTCGTGGCCGACACCGAGATCATCCCCGGCGACCCGGGCCTGCGGCAGCTGATGGTCACCGTCTCGCACGGCGCGACCTCAGATTGCTACCAGCTGTTCATCGGCCTGCGCGCCAGGCTGCCCGCGCGGCTGCGGCACGCCAGGATCGGATCGCACTCGGGGCTGCAGGTCTACGACGGCCTGCATGACAGCGACCTAACCCGGACGCTGCTTGACGCGATCGTGGCCGAGCGGACCGTCGGGGCGCTGCAGTTCTGCCGCATCCCGGGGGCGGAACTGTCCTGGGTCACCGGCGGTCTCGAGGGCCCAGGGGCTCAAGGGGCTCTCCGGGCTCAAGGGGGTCTCCGGGCTCAAGGGGGTCTCCGGGCTCAAGGGGGTCTCCGGGGCGAGCCCGGGCTGGACAGCCTGGTGCTCACCGGGGAGCAGAGCAACACCAGCCTGGTGTTCGGCGATTCGGCCATCTTCAAGGTGTTCCGCCGGGTCGCCCCGGGCCCGAACCCCGACCTGGAGGTCGCCTCGGCCCTGGCCGAGCGGGGCTCCACGCACGTAGCGGAGCCCTACGGCTGGATCGAGACCAGGATGGACGGCGCGACGGCGATCCTGGCCATCTTGTCCCGTTACCTGCGGGCGGCCTCGGACGGCTGGTCGCTGGCGGTGACGAGCGTGCGCGACCTGTACGCGGCCGCCGGCACCCGTGCGGCCGAGGCGGGCGGCGACTTCGCGGGCGAAGCCGAGCGGCTGGGCATCGCGACCGCGCAGGTGCACGCCGACCTGGCCGATGCGTTCGGCGCCTCCGAGCTCGAGCCCGAGGCCATCCG
>JASHYW010000234.1 GCA_030042885.1 Streptosporangiaceae bacterium
CGGACCCCGGCTGCGCGGACCCCGGCTGCGCGGACCCCGGCTGCGCGGACCCCGGCTGCGCGGACCCCGGCTGCGCGGACCTGTAGGTCAATATGGCCTCCTGACCAGGTCGCCACGGGCTGGCCGCAGCCTCCCATGTGCCAGCAGAAACCAGCCAGCCCCAACATGGGCCATGGTAGTCAGCAGCGAGCAAAAAAAGCCCGCGCCGCCTTATCCGCGCCGGTCCACCCGGATGCCGCGCGCGTGAGGGCGGGGAAGCCAGCGTGCCCGTCCGTGACGGATCACGGAAGGGCTGTGAGCTGCGGCTACAAAGACTGGGCCACCGTCACCGCCGGGCTCACCGTCACCGCCGGGCTCACCGTCCCCTACAGCTCCGGCGCGGTCGAATGCCACGTCAACCGCATCAAGAAGATGATCAAAAGACAGATGTACGGCCGCGCCAAACCCGACCTGCTCCGCAAGCGAGTTGAACCGGTCACTCGGCTGGGTGACCTGGCCGCGTGGATGGAAGCCTTCCTCGCCGCCTACCCCAGCGCCGCCGCGTCGGTGCGCCCGTGCTGGAAGGACCACAAGGACGCGGTGACCGAGCTCGGGCTGATCTGGTGCGAGTTCACCAGGATCTACACCGCCGAACGCCCGAGCCTCGATGAGGCCCTGATTTTCCGAGTTCGTGGAGCGCCTGCGGGCGCACATCGAGCAGTTCGGCGTGGCCCCGGACGGGCGGCTGTTCCGGTCCGAGCGCGGGAACCCGCTCCAGCCGTCCACCTGGTGGCAGGTGTGGCAGAAGGTCCGGGCCGCGTCGCTCCCACCCGGGCAGCTGGCCTCGCCGCTGATGAAGCGCCCCCACGACCTCCGGCACTCCGGGGTCACCTGGCGGCTCAACTCGGGCCTCCCGGCCACCGAGGTGGCCGCGTGGGCGGGCCATTCGGTCGAGGTGCTGACGCGGGTCTACACGCGGTGCGTGGTGGGCCTTGAGGATGTCTGGATCGGGCGCATGGACGAGGCCCTGCACCTGGGGGAAGACCGATGACTTGGGGCGCGTATGGGGCGCGGAAGCCGTCATTTCGCGGCATCCGGTGGCAGGACCTATCCGAAGATGTCAACCGAGCGTCCAGCGTTCCCGCAGGTCAGAACCCGGTTGACGCTGCTATCAAGAGGCGCCCCCAGCAGGATTCGAACCTGCGCTCACGGCTCCGGAGGCCGTTGCTCTCTCCCCTGAGCTATGGGGGCTGTGTGCACCCGAAAGGGTACCAGCCAAAGCCCTTGCGCGGACACGTGCTGGTCGGCGGCTAACGGGATGGTTCGCGTTATCCAGGTACCCGTGATGGTCCTCGCCGTAGCCCGGCACCGGCCACTCGCACGGGCACCAAAGGCCTGTGCTCGCTGGGCCGGTACTGGATAACGCTCACGGGGCGCCACCACCGGCCGGGAGACGCTACCCTCACCCGAGTGACGCAGCGACTGGGACGGGTGCTCGTCGTCGACGACGACGAGGTGATCAGGCGGCTGATCGCGGTCAACCTCCAGCTCGAGGGTTTTGACGTGTCGACCGCGGTCGACGGGCAGGACTGCCTGGACAAGGTGGCGCACATCGATCCGGACGTCATCACGCTGGACGTGATGATGCCGCGGCTGGACGGCTGGGAGACCGCGGTCCAGCTGCGCAAGTCACCGGACACGGCCCACATCAAGGTGGTGCTGATCACCGCCCGCGCCCAGGAGGACGACAAGAGCCGGGCCAGCGACGTCGGCGCCGACGCCTACCTCACCAAGCCCTTCGACCCGAACGAGATGATCCGCATCGTCCGCGACCTGGCCGGCCGCGACCCAGGGTGATCACCGCCGAGCTCCGGCGGGCCATCTCAGCCGCGTCCGGCCACGACGACGCGGACCCGCTGCTCCGCCCGGGCCCGGTCCCGGGCAGTTACGCGTCCAGCCTGCCGTTCCGCCTGGCGCAGCGGCCCGGGCAGGATCCGCGCGATGTCGCGGCGGTGCTGGCGGCCAGGCTCGCCGGCGAGCCGTGGATCGCGGCCGCGCAGGTCACTGGGCCCGGCTACCTCACCGTCACCGTCACCCGCGACGCCCTGGCCGGCCTGGCCGTGCGGATCGCGCGGGCGGGCCCTGCCTGCGTGGCCAGCGACGCGCTCCGCGGCCGCACGGTGACCGGCCCCGCCGGCGTCGATCTGGCCGCCGAGCCGGACTGGCCGCGGGCCCGGGCGGCCCTCGCCGCGCACCTGACCGCCCGTCTCGCCCGCGCCGCCGGTGCGACCGTCATTTTTTCGGCCGAACGATCCGTGGTTCCTCCCGCCCGCCCCCGATCCCCGAGCCCACCTGATCCCGAACGATCCATGGTTCCTCCCTCCGGCTCCCCGTCTCTGCCTCAGGGAGGGCCGGGACCGGTGGCGGCCGCCATCGGGTACGCGGGGGAGGACGCGGTGCGGTTCGCGCTGGCCCGGACCCCCCCGGGCGCGGCCCCGCCGCCCGCCTCGGTTATCGCGCGCCACCTGCTCGCCAATCCCGCTTATGCTGTTCGGTACGCGCATGCCGCCGCTGCCGCCGTGCTGCGCTGGGCCGCCGCACTGGGGGCAGGGCCAGCCGGACCCCAGGAGTTCCGGCCGCGCCTGCTCACTGGACCGGTGGAGCTGGCGCTGCTCGACGCGCTGTCCTGGCTCCCGGAACGGGTAGCCATGGCCGCGCGCCGCGGCCGGCCCGACGAGTTCGCCGGGTACGTGGAGGGGCTGGCAGCGCGGACGATTGACACCATGAGCACCACTGGCTTCAGGAAAGTAGCGAGCATCGGCAGCGAGAGGCTCTGGCTGGCGGCGGCGGCGCGGGCCGGGCTCGCCGCCAGCCTCGGGCTGCTCGAGGTCGGCGCGCCCGATCGCCTGTAGGCCGCCGCACCCGAAGGGATCCGCATGAGCCGTGTCGCGCACCCGGCCGGGCCACGCCACGGTGACGTGCTGCCCGCCGACCATCCGCCCGCCCCGCCGGCGGACCTGAACGCGCTGCCCCACGGCATCTGGCCGCGCGGCGCCCGCCGTTCCGGTGGTGTGCTGACTATCGGCGGGGCGGACGTGCGGGACCTGGCGGCCGAGTTCGGCACGCCGCTGTACGTGTGCGACGAGCAGGACGTGCGGTCGCGCTGCCGGGACTACCTGGAGGCGTTCGGGCCGGAGGCCCAGGTGTTCTACGCGGCCAAGGCGTTCTGCTCCCGCGCGGTGCTTCGCTGGGTGAGCTCAGAAGGGCTGGGCGTGGACGTCTGCACCGGCGGCGAGCTGGAGATCGCGCTGTCGGCGGGCGTGCCGCCGGAGCAGGTCACACTGCATGGCAACAACAAGACGCTCGACGAGCTGGCCCGCGCGGTCGAGGCCGGCGTGGGGCACGTGGTGGCGGACTCGTTCGAGGAGATCGCCCGGCTGTCCTACCTGACCGACTCCCCAGCCGAAGCCGCCGCCCGGCCGAAGGTGCTGGTCCGGGTGACCACCGGGGTGGAGGCGCACACCCACGAGTTCATGGCGACCGCGCACGACGACCAGAAGTTCGGCTTCTCGCTGGCCTCGGGCGCGGCCGACGAGGCGGTCCGGCGCGTGCTGGCCAGCCCGGGCCTGGCGTTCGCCGGCCTGCACTCGCACATCGGCTCGCAGATCTTCGATACGGCCGGCTTCGAGGTGGCCGCGCACCGGGTGGTGCAGCTGGCGGTCAGGATCCGCGACGAGCACGGGATCGAGATCGCCGAGCTCGATCTCGGCGGCGGGTTCGGCATCGCCTACACCGAGGAGGACCACGCGCCGGAGATCAAGGAGCTGGCCCATCACCTGCGCCAGATCGTGGACTGGCAGTGCCGGGCCGCCGGGCTGACGCGGCCGCGGCTGACCGTCGAGCCCGGCCGCGGCATCGTCGGGCCGTCCATGGTCACGCTGTACTCGGTGGGCACGATCAAGGACGTGGACGGGCTGCGGACCTACGTCAGCGTGGACGGCGGGATGAGCGACAACGTCAGGACCGCCCTGTACGACGCGGAGTACACCTGCACTCTGGCCTCCCGCGAGTCCTCGTCACCGCCGATGCTGTCCCGGGTGGTGGGCAGGCACTGCGAGAGCGGCGACATCGTGGTGCGGCACGCGTACCTGCCGTCCGACCTGGCCCCCGGCGACCTGCTGGCCGTGGCCGCCACTGGCGCTTACTGCCGGTCCCTGGCCAGCAACTACAACCACGTGCTCCGGCCGGCCGTCGTCGCGGTCAGCCAGGGCGCCGATCCCACCGTGATCGTCCGCCGCGAGAGCCTGGACGACCTGCTCAGCCTGGACGTGGGTTGACATCCTACGCCGCCCTGAAGGGCAGGGATTCCAGCCGCGACCTGCCGTCGCGCTGTAGGTTCGCGGTTGACCGGCCCGGCAACCCGGAAGCCTCCCCGCGCAGCCACGGCATGCCCTGCCGCGGTTTCAAGCTAGGTGATGAAGGTGCCCGCTTGGTTCTTGCGGACAGCTTGAAGGTAACATATCGCACTGACATTCCAGGGGAGGTGGAGCGGCGTTTCCTCGCTGGCCTGAAGGCCGAGGTCTCCGCGCCGCAATCCCGATGAACCAGACCGTCCGCACGCTGAATATAGCCATGCTCGGCTGTGGGACAGTCGGGACGCAGGTGGCGCGCCTGCTCACCGAGCAGGCCGACGACCTGGCTCTGCGGGTCGGAGCCCGGCTCGAGCTGGCCGGGATCGCGGTGCGGAGGGTCGGTCACCGCCGGGCCGAGGGGATCGACCGGGCGCTGCTCACCGCGGACGCGTACGCACTGGTCAGCCGCCCGGACATCGACATCGTGGTCGAGGTGATCGGCGGCATCGAGCCGGCCAGGTCGCTGATGCTGGCCGCGCTGAAGGGCGGCAGGCCGGTCGTCACCGCGAACAAGGTGCTGCTCGCCGAGAACGGCGCGGAGATCTACGGCGCGGCCCGCGAGTACGGGGCCGACCTGTACTACGAGGCCTCCGTGGCCGGCGCCATCCCGCTGCTGCGGCCGCTGCGCGAGTCGCTGGCCGGCGACACCGTGCACCGCGTGCTCGGCATCGTCAACGGCACGACCAACTTCATCCTGGACCGGATGGACTCCTCCGGCGCCGATTTCGCCGA
>JASHYW010000235.1 GCA_030042885.1 Streptosporangiaceae bacterium
AGCCGACGTACTCGGTGAACGTCAGCGCCCGCTCGTACATGTCGCGGACTACCGACTTCGGCGATACGTCATAGTCGGCGACCCAGGGATGCCCGCGGCGGTAGATGTCGTAGGCGCCGTCGAGCAGATCCGCCAGCGGCTTGGGGTAGGTCACCGAGTCCAGCAGGTCCATCCGCGTCTCATAATCGACGCCGTCCGCCTTCATCTGCGCGACCGCCTCCCCGCGCGCCCTGTGCTGCTGGGCGGACAGCACCTGCCGGGGGTCCTCGAGCGTCGCCTCGATGACCGACAGCACGTCCAGCGGGTAGGACGGCGCCTCCCGGTCGAGCAGTTCGATGGCGGCCAGCGCGAACGGCGAGAGCGGCTGGTTGATGGCGAAGTCGAACTGCAGGTCCACGGTGAGCCGCACCAGGCGGCCGTCCTCGTCTGGCTCGGGCAGCCGCTCCACAACGCCGCCGGCCAGCAGCGCACGGTAGACCGCGATGGCCTGGTGGATGTGCTTGCGCTGGGCCGCGCGGTCCTCGTGGTTGTCGGTCAGCAGGTGGCGCATCGCCGCGAAGGCGTCGCCCGGGCGGGCGATGACGTTCAGCACCATGGCGTGCGTGACCTTGAAACTCGACGTGAGCGGCTCGGGCTCGGCGGCGACCAGGCGCTCGAAGGTGGGCTTCCCCCAGGAGACGAAACCTTCCGGCGGCTTCTTCCGTACCACCTTGCGCCGCGCCTTCGGGTCGTCCCCCGCCTTGGCCAGGGCACGTTCGTTCTCCACCACGTGCTCAGGGGCCTGGGCGACGACCCTCCCGGCCGTGTCGTAGCCCGCCCGGCCCGCGCGCCCGGCGATCTGGTGGAATTCGCGGGCCTGCAGCAGCCGAGTTCGCTTCCCGTCGTACTTGGACAGCGCGGTGAACAGCACCGTGCGGATCGGCACGTTGATACCCACGCCCAGGGTGTCCGTCCCGCAGATGACCTTCAGCAGTCCGGCCTGGGTGAGGGT
The DNA here is from genome assembly GCA_030042885.1 of Streptosporangiaceae bacterium. The sequence goes on from JASHYW010000235.1 coordinate 992, forward strand.
TTCGACCAGCCGGCGGTATCGGGGCAGCATCCCGGCGTGATGCACGCCGATGCCGTGCCGTACCAGCCGGGACAGGGTCTTGCCGAAGCCCGCCGAGAACCGGAAGTCGCCGATCAGGTCGGCGATGGCGTCCTTTTCCGCGCGGGTGCAGACGTTGATGCTCATCAGCGCCTGCGCCTGCTCCAGGGCCGCCGCCTGGGTGAAGTGCACCACGTACACGGGCGCCTGACCTGTGCTGAGCAGTTCCTCCAGCGTCTCGTGCAACGGCTCGGTGACGTAGGAGAAGACCAGCGGCACCGGGCGCTCGGCTGACTGGATCACCGCGGTCGGCCGGCCGGTGCGCCGGGTCAGGTCCGCCTCGAACCTGCTGACGTCCCCGAGGGTCGCCGACATCAGCACGAACTGCACATGCGGCAGTTCGATCAGCGGGACCTGCCAGGCCCAGCCGCGGTCCGGGTCGGCGTAGAAGTGGAACTCATCCATCACCACCTGGCCCACGTCGGCCGCGGCGCCGTCCCGCAGCGCGATGCTGGCCAGCACCTCCGCGGTGCAGCAGATGATCGGCGCTTCCGGGTTGACGCTGGCGTCCCCGGTCATCATGCCGACCTCGGACGGGCCGAACGCCGCACAGAGATCGAAGAATTTCTCCGACACCAGCGCCTTGATCGGCGCGGTGTAAAACGAGCGCCTGCCGTCCGCGAGCGCCATGAAATGGGCTCCCGCCGCGACCAGGCTCTTGCCCGACCCGGTGGGAGCGGACAGGATGACGTTCGCCCCCGACACGATCTCGATGAGCGCTTCCTCCTGGTGCGGGTACAGCGCCAGCCCGCGCCGCTTCGACCACCCGGCGAAGGCGTCGAAGACCGAGTCGGGATCGGGCGTGGCAGGCAGCAGGTCGGTGAGCGTCATGGCCGTTCTATCGTGCATTGTCTCGGGGATTACCTGATAAGAAACGTCAGGCTCACCCGGCTTATTCGCTAAGGTCTTGCCGTGCGGACTGTTTTCATCACCGGCGCAAGCTCCGGCTTCGGCGCCGCGACCGCCCGCCGGTTCGCCGCCCGCGGCGACCGGGTCATCGCGGCGGCGCGGCGCACCGAGCGCCTCCGCTCCCTCGCCGACGAACTCGGCCCCGGCATCCTGCCGCTGACCCTCGACGTCCGGGATCGGTCCGCCGTCGAGCACGCGGTGGCCGCCCTGCCGCCGGACTTCGCCGAGGTCGACATCCTGGTCAACGACGCCGGCCTCGCCCTCGGGCTGGAGCCGGCTCAGGAGGCCGACGTCGGCGAATGGCAGCAGATGATCGAGACGAACTGCACGGGCCTGGTCTACATGACGCGCGCGCTCCTCCCGCAGATGGTCAGGCGCGGCACCGGGCACGTCGTCAACCTCGGCTCGGTGGCCGGCACGTACCCCTATCCGGGCGGCAACGTCTACGGCGCGACGAAGGCGTTCGTGCACCAGTTCAGCCTCAACCTGCGCTCCGACCTGCACGGTACCGGAGTCAGGGTCACCTGCGTCGAACCCGGGCTGTCCGGCG
>JASHYW010000236.1 GCA_030042885.1 Streptosporangiaceae bacterium
CGAGGACCGGGGCACCCGCCGGAAGGCGCTCGGCGACCATGCGGGCCGCGGCCTGGGCGGAGGTCACCACATCGTCCGGTGTGGCGGGCACGCCGAAGCTGGTCAGCAGCGCGGCGATCGCCGCGGGGGTCCGGAAGGCGTTGTTTGTCACGTAGGCCAGCCGCATGCCCGCCGCCTCGGCCTTGCGCAGCGCCTCGGCCGCCCCGGGAATCGCGGATCCGCCCAGGTAGACGACCCCGTCCAGATCAAGCAGCCCGACGTCGTAGACGACGTCGGGCGGATTGGCGCAGCCCCGCGGCGCCTGCGCGGTGCTGGTCATCGGCTCTCCTCCTGCCCATCTTCAGGCGTGCCGGGCTGAGGGCTTTCCCGACCCGCCGACCGGGCATCGGCGATGGCGCGCAACGTCGCGCGCACCGAACGGAGAGCTTCGGTGTAGTGCGCGGCGTCGGGCCGCATCGCGGCCGCGAGCGCGAGGTACTCGGCCGCGGCGGCATGGTTCCCGCTCCTGGCCAGGGCGAGCCCGAGCCCGAAGTGCGCGTAGTCATCAGAAGGGCTCGCCTCCACGATCACCCGGAAGTTCTCCGCCGCGGCCGCATACCAGCCCGCGTCGAACTGAGCCCGCGCCAGGGCCTCGCGCACGCTGCGGGAACCGGGCTCGGCCGTGGAGGCGCGCTGCAGGACCTGGGCCGCGGCCGCGGGACTGCCACGGCCGAGAAGGTCCATGCCCCGCCGGTACCAGGCGTGCACGTCTCCTCCGGGAAGGGCCTGGCTAGGGAGGTTTTCCTCCGGACGGGAATCACCGCTCGCGCTCGATCCTTCTGACATGGTGTGCAGACCCTTCCGTCCGACTCTGGTCCCGGCCTCGTGCTGGCGCCCTTCCGCGGTATCCGTTACGCCCGTGACCGGGTAAGCGGCATCGCAAACGTCACCTCACCACCGTACGACGTGATCAGCGGCGGCGGTCTCGAGCATTTGCGGGCGGCCGACCCGCATAACGTTGTCCGTCTCATCCTGCCAGGCGAAACCGCCGACGCGAGCAAGGCCGCGGCCAGCCTGCTGCGCGAGTGGCTGTCGGCGGGCGTGCTGATCAGGGACCGGATGCCCGCGCTGTATCTCTACGAGCAGGCCGACGCGGATTCGTCGTGGCTGCAGCGCGGCATCATCAGCCTGGTCCGGCTGGGCTCGCCCGAATCGGCGGGCATCCTGCCCCACGAGGGCGTGCTGCCCAGCCTGGTCGCCGACCGCCGGGAGCTGATGGCGGCCACGCAGGCGAACCTGGAGCCCATCTTCCTGATTTACGACGGCGAGCCGGGCGCGGGCGGGGCGGCCAGGGGGCCGGCGATCGCCGACGGCACGGCGACCGGGATCGTCGACATGGTGGCGGCCGATCGCGCGCCGCTGGTATCGATCGCCACCGAGGACGGAGTGACGCACCGGCTGTGGCGGCTCGGCGATCCCGGCGAGCAGGCCACGATCGCCGCCGACCTGGCCGGGCGCCGTGCCCTCATCGCGGACGGCCACCATCGGTACGCCGCCTACCTGGGGCTGCAGGCCGAGATGCGGGCCGCAGGCCTGGGTGCCGGGCCGTGGGACTACGGGCTGGCGTTTCTCGTCGACTCTGACGCCTACCCGCCGCGTGTCGGCGCGATCCACCGTGTGCTGCCCGGGCTGGGGCCGGAACGCGCCGCAGAGCTCGCCAAGGGGGCGTTCACCGTACAGGACCTGCCAGCTGGCTTCGGCCTGGCCGACGCGCAGGAATGCCTGGCCGAGGCCGGGAGCACCGGGACCGCGTTCCTGCTGGCCGGCGGCGAGCCTGGAGTGGCTTTCCGCCTGCTCAGCCAGCCTGACCCGGTGCAGGTCGCGGCGTCGATGCCGACCGGCATCTCCGCGTCCTGGCAGAGCCTGGACGCGTCGGTGCTCCAACAGCTGCTGGTGGGCCGGATATGGGGCATCACCGACAGCCAGCGTGACGTGCTGATCAACCATGACGCGGCCGACGCGGTGCGCGCGGCGTCCAGCCTGGGAGCTACCGCCGTCATCTCCAATGCGCCCTCGTTCGAGGACGTCATCCAGATCGCTGCGCACGGCGAGCGGGTGCCGCGCAAGTCCACGTCGTTCGGTCCCAAACCGCGCACCGGACTGGTCCTGCGCACGTTCGGGCCATAAGATCAGGGCCTGCCACCGGCACCTCCGCCATCGCGACCGCGGAGCGTGCACGGCTGAGCGGAGCAGACTGAACGACCCGCGGTCTGCGACAATGGAGCGGTGAACGAAAAAACCGCAGCTGAAGCGGCGAATCCGGACACCACAACGGACATCACCGCGCTGGGGCACGAGGTATTTCAAATCGACACCCGGATGGCTGGGTACGACGGGATCACCGCCGGTTACCTGATCCGGGGCGGCCGACCGTGCCTGGTGGAAACCGGAACGGCACCCTCGGCACCGGTGGTCCGTGACGCCCTGGCCCGGCTCGGTATCGGCGCCGGCGACCTAGCGACCGTGGTGGTCACCCATATCCACCTCGACCACGCCGGAGGCGCCGGCGATATCGCCGCCATGTTTCCTGCGGCCCAGATCGTCGTGCACCAGCGGGGCGCACGGCATCTCGCCGACCCGAGCCGGCTGATGGCCGGCGCACGGCTGGTCTACGGCGACGCGCTCGACAGGCTCTTCGGCGTGCTTGCGCCGGTTCCGGCCGACCGCATCGCGGCGCTCGACGACACGGGAACCATCGATCTCGGCGGCGGCCGGCGTCTTGACAGCTACTACTCACCCGGCCACGCCAAGCATCATGTCGGCCTCATCGACTCAGACAGCGGCGACCTGTACACGGGCGACGCGGCCGGCGTCTACGTCCCGGAGACTGCAGACCTCAGGCCCGCGACGCCGCCCCCCGACTTCGACCTGGAGACCGCGCTTGGTTCACTGCGGACATTCGCTGCGCTGCAGCCTTCTCGGCTGCTATTCAGCCATTACGGGCCCGTTAGCGAGGTCACCGAGACGCTGGACCGGTCGGCGGAGGAAATCCAGGTCTGGGTGGAACAAACACGGCAGGCCCGTGCGGCCGGCCTCGACCTGGACCATGCGGTGGCCATGGTGCGGGAGCGTACCAACGCCCGGTACGCGGCGTTGCGCCCGGACGCCGATCCCGAGCTTGCCGCGAGATTGGAGCGGATCAGCGGCACTTCCTCGAACGTCGCCGGCATCATGGACTGGCTCAACGAGGCTCAGTAATCATCGACTCAATGCGTCGCCCGCTGATCCGGGTCAGCGCGATGCGAATGTACACGTCGCGGGCGCCGCCTGCCCACGGCTCAAGGTCTGTTGTGTCCTCAAGGTGCTTCACCGCGCGCTCATCGGTCACCTCGTGCGCCCGGCCATGCACCAGGACGCTCCAGCCTTCATGAAGCGCCTCGTCGACGCGGTCGACTTGGAAGCTGACGGGGGCATTGGCGTACACAGCCAGCAGCGTGTCGCGTGCGGTACGGAAAACGATGGTCTTTCCCGAGACCGCGAAGTTGACCGGCAGCATCATGATCCCGGCCGCGGCCATGAACCCGACGCGACCGATACCGCCCGGTTCCAGCAGTTCGAAGCACTCGGCCGGGCTGAGCGTCCGCAGGGCGCGCTGATGGGCAGCGGGCTGGAGGACGGGGGACTCCCGGCTGGGCAAGGCGCTTAGCATGTCCCGGCTATTCGCCGATCCCTTCCCGGTCATTTGCGTATCCACCTCCGCCGCTCGCCGGCTGTTTCATATGCTCAGCCTGGTCTTGCGGCGCCGACGGGCGCTGCGGTCCGAGGTCCCGCCCGGGCAGGGCCGTTCGGCCTTAGGCGACATCCGGGTCATCATCGTCACCGTCCTGCAGGACTCCGGACCGGACGTCGGCCGGCTCCGCTGGGTCCTGCAGGTCCTCGGATTCGGCGAGGTCGGTGAACTCGATGCCGTCCAGCTCATTCAGGCGGTCGCCCGCGTCGGTCTCGCCGTCGGTGTCGGCCTCCGCAGCGCGCTCGAATGCCTCCCGGGCCTCGTCCTCACGCCCTGCCGCGAGCAGCGCGTCCGCGTACGCATAGAACAGCCGCGCGGACCACGGGCGCAGCCGGCCGCTGGTCAGCTCCGATACCTGCAAGGCCAGCACCGCGGCGTCGGCGAGCCCCTGGTCCCTCCGGATCCCCGACTCGACAATCCGGAGCTCGATCTGCGTGGCCCGGTCGAGCCGGCTGACATCCGCCTCGTGTATGACCGCCAGGGCCCGGTCCAGACGGCCGAGAGCACGCTCGCAATCAGCCATGAGGGGGAGGTAATCGTCGCGCCCGGTCATGCGCCGGGCGGCACGGAGCTCGGCGAGCGCGTCGGCCCATCGCCCCGTCCGGTAGGCGGCGATCCCGCTGGCCTCCCTAACGACGCCCATCCGGGCCGCCAGGCGCCGGGCGGCCCGGGCGTAGGCGTAACCCTGCTCGGGGTCCTCGGCCGTCCCCGCGGCTACGAGGTAGCGAGCCACGCTGTCGGCCAGGTCGTTCGGCAGGCTGCGCAGCTGGGCCCGGGCCTCAGGGTCGAGCTGCTGGGCGGTGATCGCGTCCGGAACCCGTGGCCCGCTGTCCAGCTGCCGATACGCCGCGACTTCGCTGCGGACGGCGGAGACCCTGACCCCGCGCGCCCGGCTGCCGCCGGTCCCGCCCTCGCGGGTTCCGTAGGCTCGCGGGCGCCTGCGTTCAGGCCCATCCGCGGATCGCGCCGTGCGCCGCAAGCTGGTACCAGCCTCGGCGCGCTCGGCCCTGTGGCGTGGCCTATCCTCCTGTGAGCGCGGCCGGTCCGCCGTAGGGCGCGGCCTATCTGCCTGCGAGCGCGGCCGGTCCGCCGTAGGGCGCGGCCTATCTGCCTGCGAGCGCGGCCGGTCCGCCGCAGGGCGCGGCCTATCTGCCTGCGAGCGCGGCCGGTCCGCCGAAGAGCGCGGCCTATCTGCCTGCGAGCGCGGCCGGTCCGCCGAAGAGCGCGGCCTATCACCTCGGGAGCGGGCTCCTTCAGCCGAAGACCGCGCCGTCCCGCGTGGCTTTTCCGCACCGGGTCCGGCGGCCCGTCCGCGGGCCTGGCCCGGGGACGAGGTGCGTTTCCCCGGGCGCGCACCGGTAGCGGCTGACGTCCGCGCGCCTCGCCGCGGCCCCTCGCCGGCCGCGCCCCGGGACGTCCCGGGCCTCACCGGAGCCTTCCCGGGCTTGGCCGTGCGGTGCTGGCCTTCGCCTGCGCCTTCCGCGCGACCCCTCCCGGCGCCCTGTCCTGCGCCGCGAGGAGCCGACCTCCCCAGGCCGCGGCCGGTAGCCTCACCGGACGGCCGCGGGCTGTTCCCCGCGGTCCTCAGGCTCGTATGGGCACCGGAGGCGGCCCGGCCTGTCTTCGGGCTGCGCCCGCCTGCACGGCCGCCGCTGGCCCTTCCCCCTCGCGGCGTTCCGCGTCCTTCAGCCACGTGACCAACCTCCAGCATCCGTCACAACACAGTGCCCTATTCAATAATTTCGCAGGCCAGACAAGCGAAGAGGGTCGCTCGACCTCATCGGGAGCGACCCTCTTCAAGCATGTCCGGCGGCGTCCTACTCTCCCACGCGGTCCCCCGCGCAGTACCATCGGCGCTGAAGGGCTTAACTTCCGGGTTCGGAATGGGACCGGGTGTTTCCCCTTCGCTATAACCGCCGAAACTCTATTGAGATGTCACCGGCCGC
>JASHYW010000237.1 GCA_030042885.1 Streptosporangiaceae bacterium
CCATGACCGTGGCCGAGATAGACGCGCTGCTGTACCTGCCCGGCCACCCGGCGGAGCAGGTGCGCAGGGCGCTGACGATCCCGGCGCTGTCGGAGGGCTGGCAGGCGTCGTTCCGCGCGCTAGCCAGCCAGCCGGACGGCGGCCAGGGCGCGGGCAACGCCGGGCTGGCCGAAGCGAGCCCGCCGCCCGCCTGGCCGGGGTTCCGCCCGCTGGCGGTGACGGCGATCGAGCCGGAGAGCCAATCGGTGATCTCGCTGCGGCTGGCCGACCCCGCCGGGGCGGCCCTGCCGGCCGCCCGTCCCGGTCAGTTCGTGACCGTCCGGCTGCAGCCGCAGCCGGACCAGCCGCCGCTGCTGCGCAGCTACTCGCTGTCCGGACCGCCGGATGCCGGGTTCTACCGGATCAGCGTGAAGCGCGAGCAGCACGGCGTGGCCAGCCAGTTCGTGCACGACCACGTGCGGCCCGGCGACCAGCTCGCGGTCGCCGCGCCGCGCGGCACCTTTATCCTGCAGCCGGGCCCGGCGCCGGTGCTGCTGGTCAGCGCGGGCGTCGGCGCCACGCCGGTGCTGGCGATGCTGCACGCGCTGGCCGACGCGGGGTCCGGCCGCGAGGTGTGGTGGCTGCATGGCGCGCGCAGCCGGGCCGAGGAACCGTTCGCGGCCGAGGCGAGATCACTGCTGGGCAAGCTGCCGCGGGCGCACCTGCACGTCTGCTACAGCCGACCGGGAGCTGACGACGTGCTCGGCCGCGACTACCAGTCGGCAGGCCGCCTGTCGGCCGCGGTGCTGGCAGGGCTGGACCTGCCGCGCGAGGCGGAAGCCTATATCTGCGGGCCAACCGGATTCATGACCGACGTGGCGGCCGCGCTGGCCAAGCTCGGTCTCGGCGGCGGCCAGATCAGGACCGAGATCTTCGGCGCGCGGCCGGCGCTGACGCCCGGCATCGCGGCGGCGGCCGCGGTGCCGCCGCACCAGCCGGCCGGGTCGCCGGGCACCGGCCCGGAGGTCGCGTTCGCACGCAGCGGCCTGACCGCCCGCTGGGACCAGCGCTACGCCAGCCTGCTGGAGCTTGCCGAGGCATGCGACGTGCCCGTGCGCTGGTCCTGCCGTACCGGTGTGTGCCATACCTGCGAGTCCGGCCTGGTATCAGGGGAGGTCCGCTACCAGCCCGACCCGGTCGACGATCCGGCCGACGGTGACGTGCTGATCTGCTGCTCGCAGCCGCGCGGCGACGTCGCGCTCGACCTGTGAGAACGTGCGCTGGTAGAGCGTCTCTGTCACCGGATCTCCTCCTTCGCCGCTGCGTCGGCGCCATGATGCTTACATTCTTACAACGGAGTTGAGTCACTCATATCCTCATGGTCTTCGCCGACAGCGATCAACCACGAACTGCCTGCTTTTGGCCCCGTCTACCCGTTTCCTCGCGGGCGCCGATCCCTGGTGAGTGGCAGCCGGGTCAAGGCTGGCGAAGCCATCGCGCAGGCGGTCAGGGTCGCCCGGCCCCAGGTGCGGGCGCCGGGAACGCCACAACCCGGCCAGTAGGCTGCGGCGACTCGGGCCCGCCCAGGCCCTGGCCGACGACGTACAAGCGCGGGTCCGCTCCGCGGCTGAGCGCGCGGGCGAAGGCGCCGCGCATCCAGCTCAGCGGTGGCCAGCACCTGTCCGGCCTCACGCACCCGGACACACCCATTGTGCCTGGTATCGGGACAGACCCGGCCCGGAGCCTGAGCTCATCGCTGAGCCGGACCCTGGCTGGGTCTCAAATCACCAAGCGTGACAGCACCTTCCGGGAGCAGGGCGCCCGACCCGCCGTTATCCACGCCGACTGGAACGTGCCGGGCGGGACTTTGGCGCGCCGGTCTGCAGCGGCATGACCTGAGCGTCCCCGGACGCGAGGTCCGGCAGCGCGTCGACCTCGGCCCCGACGCGCCCTGCCGTCAAGCACGTCCATCGGGTGAAGCAGGTCATCTACATTCTCGAAGGGTTTGCCGGGTACCAGATCGAGGGCCAGCCGTCCCGGACATGCAACGCCGGGCTTGCCTTGACCGTCCCGGTGGGGACGGCCCGTGGGGTAAGGGACGCCTATCAGGGCAGCCGTACTTCTTGACCTGACCGAGCGGGGATGACCTGGCCTGATCGAGGGGATTGGGCGTAGCAGGCAAGACAGCCGCCTCGTGATCATTAGTTTGTGACGACTACTGATCTTGAGGCGGCTGCTGCCTCCACTGTAGAAGAGGCCAGGCTGGCCTGCGGGAATCTGGATGAGCTGATGGGGTGCCTGGCGCCGTGTTTCGCCCGGGTGGAGCCGCGCCGGCAGGCCCGCAAGTACGTCACCGGGCTGATCAGCGACCTGCCGCGCAAGAACTGCTGGGCGCTGGCCGAGCAGGCCGGGGACGCAACCCCGGACAAGATGCAGCGGCTGCTGGAGCGGGCGGCCTGGTACGCGTCGGACGCGATGCGCGAGATCCGCGCGTTCGTGGAGTCTGGCCTGGGCGACCCGGCTGGCGCGGTGCTGGTGCTCGATGAGCCGGGGCAGGAGAAGGCCGGCGAGCGCACCGCCGGGGTGAAACGCCAGTACCTGGGGTGCGCGGGCCGGGTTGCCAACGGCATCAACGTCGTGTTCGCCAGCTACGCGGCCCCGGCCGGGCATGCCATCATCGATGCCCGGTTGTATGTGCCTGAGGACTGGGCCGGTGACAGCGAGCGGCGTGCCGCCGCGGGCATCCCCGAGGACCTGCAGTTCGCCACCAAGCCGCAGCTGGGCACCGAGATCGTGACCGAGCTCCTCGCCGAGGGGCGCTGCCCGCCGTGGGTGACCGGCGAGGAGGTCTATGGCCGCGACGCCAGGCTGCGCGCCTTCCTGGAAGACCAGGGCACCGGGTATGTGCTGAAGATCCCCTGCTCGTTCCGTGCCACGCTGCCCGCCGGGCGGAAGGTGCGCGCCGATCACGCGGCCCGGCTGGTCGCGGCCGCTGCCTGGCAGACCGCTTCGGCGGGGCACGGGTCCAAGGGCGAGCGGGACTATGGGTGGGCGTGGCTGGCCACCGCGTCCGCCCGTCACCACCTGCTCGTCCGCCGCAACCTTCGCGACCCCGCCGACCTGGCGTACTTTCTGTGCCACGTGCCGGCGGGCCGGCCCAGCTCGTTCACCACCTTGGTCAGGGTGGCGGGCCGCCGCTGGCCGGTGGAGGAGGATTTTGCTCTGGGCAAGAGCTGGTTCGGGCTGGCCGACAGCCAGGTCCGCCGCTACACCGCCATCACCCGGCACCTGGCCCTGGCCATGGCCGCGCTCGCGGTCTGCGCGGTCACCGCGGCATTAGCCCGCGGGCGCACCAGCGCGCTGGCTCGCCCGCCTGCCTCACCCGATGACCTGCCACCTCAAGATCCCGGGCTGATCCCGCTCACCGCCGCCGAGATCAAGCGGGTGCTCAACCTGGTCACCCGGACCTGGCAGACCATCGGTCACTACCTGCACTGGTCCTGGTGGCGGCGCCGCCACCAGGCCAGAGCCCGGTGGTTCCACCAGCGAGCCCGGCTGCGCAGGCCGGCAGCCGATCCATGACCAGGTCACTAAGTACGGCGTGAGCTTCAGCTTGACCGGCGGCCCGTTGCATCCGAGATCCGGCATGAGTTACCAGGCGGCGTCATATGGCTGTCCCTCGGGGAACGGCAGCCCGGTGGCGGCGCCTGATGAGATCTCGATGCGGTACACGCACCCGGTGGCGAAGGCGAGCAGCGATTCCCCGGCGGGGTCGCGGCAGACCGACCCCCACATGTAGACGACGTTGTGGCGGTCTTCCTGGTAGCGCAGCTCGAACAGGACGCGGGGCTGGCCGCCGCCGACCCGGACTTCCAGCAGCCGGGTCCATTTCGGGTCGGCCCAGGGGCCGGGCTGCGCGACGGTGAGGTACACCGCCTGGCCGTCGGCGCTGATCACCGGGCTGATCGCATCGTAGGGCTGCCCGTCCTGGTCCACGAGCAGCCTGCCCTGGGCGACCCAGTCGAAGGCAGCAGCGGTCGCGACGTAGACACCTGACACGGCATCGGATCGGGATTCCAGCTGGAAGGCCAGGGCCTGGCCGTCATTGGCCAGTGACAGGTAACGGACCACGCCAGGCGGGACAGACGCAACCCGGCGCTCACCCGTCACCAGGTCCACCAGCCCCGCCTCGGCGGTTCGCATCGGTGGCCTGATATCCCATGCAGCGTAGGCGAGGCAAGTTCCGCCAGGGCTTCCCGCGATGTCCCGGCATTCGGCCGACAGCAGCTCGACGGGCAGGGGCGCAAACCCGGCGACCCGGCCCGCTGCATCAACCCGCAGCCGGTACCCCCTGGACTGGGAGGTGGGTGAGGCGGTCAGGGTGAACTCGCCGCCGCCGTGGGAGGCCACTTTTCCGAACGCGGCGCCTGCCAGGGGTTTCACCAGGTCAGTGACCTGGCCGGTGCGGGCGTCGCGTACCGAGGCTCCCTCCGCGGCCCGGCCCGAGTAAGCCGAGACCAGCGCCACGAAGAACGGCTGCCCGGTCGTGACATACCTCTTTTCAGCTCAGCTGCGGGGCAGCACCGACGCGGGCTGGCAGCCGGGGGCAGCAGCTACCTTGAGCTGCTCCGATTATCCACCGAAAGGGTGTCGCGCGGCACGTGATCAGCCGCTGTCGTCCCGCGCAGACGCAACCCTGCACTGCCCTGTCCCGACAACACACAGTGCAGACCACGGGCACGCAGTCGTATCTGCTCGAAGGCAACAGCACCCTGGCCCAAAGGCTCGATCATTGATAGGTCACGAAGTACGGCTGCCCTACTATAGCGGTGACGAGTCTTTGAATTCGTTACGTAAGCCGTCGAGAAAGGCAAGCCGGTCGTCATGCTGGCCGAGTGAGCGCCAGTCCCCCCGGGTACGAACACCGTTTGCTCCTTCCCCGCACTGCGGGAGGGTGAGAATCCAGCAAGGAGGGCACCATGACTACCATGGCCAACCTCACTATCCGCCCGTTCGAGATCCACGTGCCGCACTGCATGGTCACGGCAGGCAAAGTCAGGATCAGGGCCGATGACGCGCCGCTGCAAGCGTCCGGTCGAATCTGAACTTGCCGTACTCAGGAAGGACGCTGCCCATCAATACCAAGGTGGGCGCAGCTACTGGATTACCGCTCATGTACAACAGTCTGCCAACAGGCACCGAAATTGCTGACTTCCCCGATGTTCTGATCTGGGTAACTATTCCCTGCGGCCTCCAGCGCCGCCCACCATGCAAATCGGCTCGGTGAGCGCGGGTCTGCAGGTTGGTGCCAGCGGCGACCATGCTCGGAAAGCTCGCATAAGTATTCGCTCCGGCTCGTCCGAGCAACGTCCGGATCTGCCGCATACAGGGCGCACGGTCGAGCGTGCCGTCGTAGCCGCCTCGCGACTGGGCGTAGCACCAGGCAAGCCCCGACGGCGCTGGGGCAGGCCGAGGTCGCAGAGGCCGACACCGGAGTTTTTGCATGTACCAGCGCGAGACGTACACGCTCCCGCCACGGCAATCCCCTGGAAGTGTGCAGACCTGGCTGAGACTGATCTTGGTGGTGCCTGATTCCCCCAGATGGCATGTAAACGCTGTTGGGCGACGAACCGGTCCGGGTAAGGTTCAGCTTCGAGTCCTTTGATCCCGGCGGCAAGGAGTGACCGAGTGGCTGCCAACGATCACCGCACTGGCGCGCGGCACGAGGCAGAAGCCAGCGCCATCGAGCATTTGTGGCCGCACTCCAACGACCTGGAGTGGGACGAGTACACGGAAAGGGGGCTGCGGGTCTTCGTCTCCGGGCAGGGCTCCACCCTGACGGACGTGCAGGGGCGGTCCTACCTCGACGGGCTGGCCGGCCTGTTCCTGGTGAACGTCGGGCATGGGCGGGCTGAGATCGGAGCCGCGATGGCCGAGCAGGCAGGACGTTTGGCCTACACCGCGTCGTCCAACTCGACCAACCCAGCCACCGTGGCGCTTGCCGAGACCATCGCCTCGATCACGCCCGGCGATCTCGACCGCGTGTTCTTCTGCTCGGGGGGATCGGAGGCAGTCGAGACCGCGCTGAAGATCGCTAAGCAGGCACAGGTGCTGCGCGGCTACCCCAAGCGCTACAAGGTGATCTGCCGACGTGGCTCCTATCACGGCCAGACGTTCGGCGCCATGAGCCTGACCAGCAGTGCCAAGGAACGGTACTTCGGCCCCTTCATGGCCGGGGTTTCCAAGGTCCCCTCGCCCAACCACTACCGCAACGACTTCGGGCTGGATGGGGAGGCGGGCGACCTGATGTGCGCACGCTACGTGGAGCAGGAGATACTCGCCCAAGGCCCAGAGCATGTCGCCGCAGTCATCGGTGAGCCGATCTCGGCCGCCAACGGCACGCACCTGCCCTCACCCGCCTACTGGCAGGAGCTGCGCCGGATATGCGACCGGCACGGAGTGCTCCTAATCATGGATGAGGTCATCACCGGCTACGGCCGCACCGGCGCCATGTTCGCAGCCGAGCATTATGGCGTGGTCCCCGACATCATGACGATGGCTAAGGGGCTATCGAGCGGCTACGCGCCCATCGGTGCGGTGGCCGTGCGCCCCCAGGTGTTCGAGCTCTTCACCAAGCATGGCAACGCCATCAACCATCTGCTGACCTTTGGCGGACATGCGGTGGCAGCGGCGGCGGCGAGTAAGAACATCGAGATTATCCTGCGCGAGAATCTCGTCGAACGGTCGGCCGAGATGGGCCGCTACCTTCTGAAGCTGGCCGATGGCCTTCGCCATCACCCCACGGTCGGCGACGTCCGCGGCGGCAAGGGGCTACTGTGCGCGATCGACCTGGTCCGCAGCAAAGAGACGAAAGAGGCCTGGGGGACCGAACACCCGTTCATCAAGGGCCTCGCCCTCCGCACCCAGGAGCGGGGACTGATCACCAGGGTGTGGGACGTCCTGCATCTGGCGCCCCCGCTGGTCATCACGGAGCCGGAGGTGGAGCGCGCGATCGAGATCGTGGACAGCTGCCTCACCGAGATGGAACACGAGTTCGCCGATGCCATCAGCTGAGCCAAGCATGCCCCAGAGCCGCGCTCTGCGCCTCCTAGCCGGTGTGCGCCATGATGCCTTCGCGTGCCGCTGACGCCAGAACCAGATGTCCTGGGCACCGCCATCTGCGCAAATAGCATCTCCCTCAGCCGCGCGGATTCGGCGATCGATCTGGCCGTACGTCGAGTCCGTGGTCCGATCACGCTCAGTGACTGCAACTGGTCCGCAGCCGGTGCGCAAGTATCCGCCGATCCGGTCGGCCCGGCGCTCTGTCTTATCGATTTAAGTGCCGGTCCGGATACGGACGTTTCTGTACGGGCTGATGCGGCGGAGACGGCGTCCTGGATAGGGCACCCCTCAAGGAATCTTCACCGGGCCGGGTATACGGGACGCTCCTACGCGGGCATGGCCTCGCATCTGCAAGAGTCCCGTTGAGCGTTCGGTAACGAACCAGCGACGGTGGCTGGGGTGTCGAGACACTTTGCGTGTGGATGTGGATACCGTCACCGGCGGTCGGGATCGTGCACAGGCGCAGCGACCGCTTCGGCTCGGGCCCGGTGCGCATGGCAGCGTGTGATCGACTGCGGCACCGTCATGCGTTCGTGCGCGACCGACCTTAGATCGAGAGCCAGCGGTCGAGTGATCAGCATCCCCGGGGGCCGGCGCAGTTCTTCCTCGGACAGCGAGATCGAGCGGGTGTAGCGGTCGAGACCGCGGCGAGCACCTCGCGGCCCCGCTGCGAACAGCAGGAAGGCCAGCGGCCACACCCCCGGGCCACGGCCCACCCCGATCCAGTCGGTGATCACCGGGGGTTGGTCGCCACGCGGGACGGCGTTCGGCGGTGTCAGGTCGGCGTGGATCAGCGCCTCGGGCAGACCGGTGCCGTCGTCGGCGCCGGCCAGGGTGTCGACGAGTTCGCCGACGGAAGGACCGATCTGGCCGCCGAGGCGAAGCGTGTCGGCGATTTCGTGCGGCGGGGTGGCGCCGAGCCGGTGCCAGCCGCCGCCGGACGGTAGGTCTCGTGCGGATCGGGTCGCCAGCCGAGCGAGCAGCCCGGCGCATCAGGCCAAGATGAAGCCTGGACCGGGAGCCGGTGCCGGCTCGACGTACTCGGTGACGAGCAGCTGCCGACCGCCCCCGAGCGGCAGCACCGGAGAGTCGCTCGCGCAGCTCTCGGCGGGGAACGGCGTGCCCGCCAAACCGGTCAGAACGCGAGCGGCAGCATTCACCGTCGCGGCCTCGACACCAGCCCCGAAGGCTCGCGCAACGAGGTCGGGACCGCCATCCGTTGGGCGCAGCCGGTACACGTCGACGTCCAGCACACTGTCCAAAGACAGCGACTCGGCCACCGCGTGAACGACGGTCGCGGCGTCCTTCACCACCGGCCGAACGCGCACACACGAACGATCCCACGCACCCTTACCGGGATTACCGGGGTTGCGTGCGGGCCGGTGGCCCGAGACTCGTCGGGACGCGGATGGCGCGGGTTACCGATCCGGTCGGCCGAGATCGTCCGAACGCCCACGCCACCATCAGCGGGAACTCTTGTCGCCAGAACTCGTCGCCGTGCGATCCGACGCGCTCGCTCATGACGACGTCCGCACCTGCATCACGTAGGGCGGCCGCCCACCTCGCCGCGTTCTCAAGGAAGAACGGTTCCAGCGTGCCGACGACGAGGTACGAGCGCGGAAGCGAACTCGGCATCAGCGCAGGCGGTCGGTAGCCCGCGCCTGGCGAGGCGCAGAAGACCGCACCGTAGATGTCTGGATGCCGAAGCCCGATGGCGAGCGCCAGCTCTCCGCCCGCCGAGACTCCGCACACCGCGGTGCGGTCGGCGGGCAGCGCTACTCCAAGCCGCGACTCCGTCCATCGGCGGACGTCCTCGGCAAAGAACCTCGCGTGTGCCGCGAACCGTTCCGGGGCAAAGGCCGGTGAGTACTCGTGAAGCCGCGGCGTCTCATCGGCCAGCCCGTGAACACCGACGATCATCGTGGACGGTACGTCAGCTGTTTCAAGGACCCCACCCCACTGCGAGATGAACTGACCGTCACCGGCGAACACGACTGCCTCGGGAGGGTCCGGCGGGACGTACACCGTGACCTGCCGTCCGCCGTCGTACTCGAACGTCTCGGTGACGAACTCCCCCGAGACCGCGCCGACGATTGTTTGGTCCTCCATAGTCGGGCGCCCGATCGTTGAGAGCTTCGCAGGTTCGTACATAGAGTAAAGCGCCGCCATCTTCCGGGTCGACCTGCCAGTACCGATCGGCCGGCGTGTGGGCCGGGTGATCGATCCATTCGGTAATGAGTGAGGGTTTGGGACGCCGACGGCTGCTTGGTCGCCGTCCCGGTGGGGGGATCCGCTTGCGGCACACTCCGAGGCGATGATCGGCGGCAGAGAGGACAGAACTGGTCTATCGGGCGCGCCCGCCGCGGCCTGGAGGTTTTCAGCGAAAACGCGCCCAGTCGGCGTTACGGAACGACGGACACGAATGCCGCTGACCTTGCGTGATCATCCGGGCGGGTTGACGGTGAGGTAAATGGTCATCGCTGGGGCCCGCCGCACCACCACCACCACCTCATCGTGCCCATCCGCCGTGATCGCTGTCGCCGAGCCGGTGTTCACCAGAGCCGGGCATCTGCCGCTGGCTGGCTCCTGGCCGGTTATACCGGCGTGACCCGCGAGGCCTACGGCCGCCGGCCACCCCGACGCGCCCGAGCCGCCGTGATGCACGCTGGCAGTGATCGGCGGACGGGTCGGTGCAGGCACAACGAAACATCGTTCCGCTGCGGGGTGCTGCCTCGCACCTGCCGCTAGCCTGGCACTACCGGGACGCGGGTTCCTGCCTGACGGCTGCGCCGGGGAGATCCAGCGGAGATCCTCAGCCGGGAGCTGATGCCATGACCGCAACGGAGGCCGCCGGTGATCGAGTCCACTACGAAGGACGGCGTGGCCGTGCTGGCCATGCGGCACGGCAAGGCCAACGCGCTGGACACCGAGCTGTGCCAGGCGCTGTGCGGCGCGCTGGATGACGCCGCCGCCGACGGCGCCGCCGCGGTCGTGCTGACCGGCGCCGGCACGATGTTCTCGGCCGGGGTGGACCTCAAGCGGGTGACCGCCGGGCGGGAGGGGTACGTGGCCACCTTCCTGCCCGAGCTGCGGCGCACCTTCACCCGCCTGGCGACCTTCGAGCTGCCCGTGGTGGCGGCCGTCAACGGACACGCGATCGCGGGCGGGTTCATCCTGGTCGCCGCTGCGGACTGGGCGGTCATGGCCGAGGGCCCGGGCCGGGCGGGCCTGACCGAGCTGCTGGTCGGCGTCCCGTTCCCGGCCGTGGCGCTGGAGCTGCTGCGGCTGCGCGCCGGTGATGCGCAGGCCCGGCCGCTCGCCCTGAGCGGGGCCACCTTCGGCGCCGGGGAGGCACTGGCCCGCGGCCTGGTCGACGAGGCCGTGCCCGCGGCGGAGCTGGCCGGCCGCTCGCTGGCCGCCGCCCAGCGGCTGGCCGCCCTGGGCCCGGCGTTCGGCCTCACCAAGCGCCAGCTACGGCAGCGGTTCCTGGCGCGCGTTCATGACCTGGCCGTCCTCGATGCCGAGGTCGATGCGATCTGGCAAGCCCCGCCCACCCTGGAACGCATCCGGTCCTTCATGACCTCGATCAAGTAAGCCGGGACCCGTCGGAAGCCATCCATGAGGAAGCTGCCCGTCGCCGCTGGCTCGTGAGCGGCGAAGCGGCCAGCTGGCAATTCCACCGATGAGGTCACCGTAGCCGCGCCTGATGCTGATCCGGATTCGATCGCGCTGGGCCTTGCTGAGATGGCCATTGATCCGACTGGCCCTCGCTCACCTGCCGTAAACGGGTGTCCGCTGTACTTGGATTCGGGAACCGCCGTTCTGCGGGATGAGAGAGCATGAGCGGATTGAGGTTGTCGTCTCACAGAACTGGATGTTCGGCGCTTCCGCCCGCAACGCACAGGCCCCAGCGTCCGTGCGGCGGCGACGCCTGCGTGTACGCATGGGCGGCTGGTCGCTGCTGGAGTAGCTGGCAGGCGGTTGGTCAGCTGAGATCGGCGAGGAATTGGTCCAGCAGCTCGGTGAACCCTGCGGTTGCCTCCTGGTGGGCGGCGTGGCCAGCACCGGGGATCAGCTGCACGCGGCTGCGATACTGGCCGGAACGGCATTAGAGCAGTCTGACACCGTTTGCCGAACGGTCTTTCGGACATATTGCCTGCCAGTGAGACAGTGGCTGGCTAAAATGATGAGTGGCCTCGAGGAAGCCAAGATGCGGAACTGTCCCCAGGCGCACGTTCGCCGGTGACAGGGCACCAGGGGAGGCGGGATCGCTCCATGAGCCGTTCACTCTTGCGGCGGTAATGACCGGCCAACAGCGGCGAGGTTTTCTTTCCGGCGGCTAATCATGGTGACACATTCTGCCTCTCCCAGGCTACTGGGGCTGGAACCGGCTGGCCGGCGTCCCCGGTTGGCCGCCCGGCTGCCCCGTGGAGCAAGGGCGCTCGTAGAACGCTGGTCCCGGTCAGCTACTGGGCGCGCGGCGGCCCTGTTCGCGGTCATCGCCGGGGCGTACGTGGTGGGCGCGGAGCTGGCGTGGCACCACTTCAGCTCGGGCCTGGCGTTCGGTTATCCCCCGTCTGGTGTCGACGTGGCCGCCCTGCTGCTGGTGGCGCGGCGGCGCTGGCCGGTGGTGATCGCCGCGATCGTTGTCTGCGAGACCGCTGTCGACCTGCAGCATCACCTGACGCTCGCGGTGGCTCTGGCATCAGCGCTGGCCAACGCGGTGGAGCCGGTGACCGGCGCGTCGTTCGTCCGCTGGTTCTGCGGAGGACGGCGGCCGGACCTGGGGACCCGCATCGGTCTGGGCTGGTTCGTGTTGGGCGCCGCGGTCCTCGGGCCACTGGCGGGCGGACTGGTCGGGGCCACTGTGAGCTGGGCGAGCAAAGGCGGCTGGTGGCCGGGCCTGGTGCTGCAATGGTGGGCCGGGGACGGAATCGCGGTGCTGGTGATCGGCGGCACGGTGCTGCTGTGGGCGCAGCGGCGGGCACTGGCGTCCTCGCGGTGGCTCGAACTAGTGCTCGTGGTCATGCTCACGGCCGGGCTTTCGGTCGTGGCGTTCCGCCTCAGCGAACCGTCCAGCCTGCTGTTCTTGCCGATCCTGGCGTGGGCGGCGCTCCGGCTGCGTGATCTGGGCGTGGTTCTTACTGGAGCGGCGTTCGCGGCGGTGGCCAACTACATGACGGCGGCCGGGTACGGCGAGTTCGCTCATCTCGGGCTGTCGTCCGCTGCTTCGGTGGCCGTCACGCAGGCCTATATCGCCCTGGTCGTCCTGCTCGGCTGGGTGCTGGCCCAGGAAGTCGCGGGCCGGATGTCGGCGGTGCAGGATCGGGACAGCGCACGGCTGGAGCGAGCGATAGCCGAGGCCCGGCGGGAGGCCGCTGAGCTGGGCGTGGTGCTTGCCGACGCCGCTACGGCCAACTCCGTCGGCGACCAGGTGTCTGCCGCGGTCCGCGCCCGGCTGGACGCCGCGCAGGTAGTGATCAGTGTGCTGGCCGCCGACGGACACCGGTTCGAGCCGCTCGCGGGTCGTGACGCTGCCTCGCGGGTGGCGGTCATATCAGCGGAGTGGCGGATCGATTCCGACGCTCCGGGACCGCGCGCGGTCCGGGACCGCGCTCCTGTGTACCTCAGCGGCCTGAGGGCACCCGACGCGGAGATCGGGTCTACGGCCGCGCTTCCGTTGCTCACCGAGGTCGGCGCTCTTGGCTATCTCAGCGTATGGTGGGCCGGGCTGCGTGAGGCGACCGCCGCGGAGCGCGAGTATCTGCGCAGCATGGCCGAGACGACGAGCCGTGCCCTGGAGCGGGCCCGGCTCCGGCAGGCCGAGCTGCGCGAGCACGCGCGGGTCGAGACACTTGCCGACCTCACCAGGCTGCTCGCCCCGGCGCTGACCCCCGAGGCGATCGGCGAGGTGGTGGCCGATTGCCTCTGCGCGGCCGTCGGCGGCGCCGACGCGCTATGCCTCGGCATCATCAGCCAGGACGGCCGGCGGCTGGAGTGGATCACCACGGCCGGGGAGACCGGGGAGGTCGGCGAGCAGTTCCCGGACCTGCCGATGGACGTCCCCGCGGCCGCGACCGATGCCGCCCGGACCGGCCGCCCGGTGATCATCCGGACGCCCGCCGAGTATGAACAGAGGTACCCGGGCCCGGATACCCCGGCGATCCTCGCGGACGGATGGAGCTGGCTGACCTGGCCGCTGCGCGCAGGCACGGCACCCGTCGGCGCGATCGGCCTGATGTGGAGGCATCCCCAGCAGTTCGACCCGGGGCAGCTCGCCTTCGCCGCCGCCGCCGCCGACCTCATCGCGCAGGCCCTGGTCCGCGCCCGCGTTTACGCCGATGAGCACGCGATCGCCGCCGTTCTGCAGCGCGCGATCGTGCCCGCGGCGGCTGCGGTGATTCCCGGCCTGGAGATCGGGGCCAGCTACCGGCAGGCCGGAACGACCCAGCAGATCGGCGGGGACTGGTACGACGCGATGGCCCTGCCGGGCCAGCGCGCCTACCTGGCTGTCGGCGACGTGGTCGGGCACGGCCTGACCGCCGCGGAGGACATGACACAGCTGCGCAACGCCGGGCGTACCCTGGCCATCGTCGGCCACCAGCCCGCCAGCATCCTTGAGGAACTGGCGCGGGTTACCGACTGGGCGACCAGCGGGAAGTTCGCCACCGTGGCGGCTGCGATCATCGAGCCCGACATGTCCCTGGTCACCTACGCCACCGCGGGCCACCCGCCGATCCTGATCCGCCGCGCCAAGACCGGGACGGTGGAGGTCCCCGCGCCCGCCGAGGGGCCGGCCCTGTGCTTCCCGGGCGATCAAGACTGTCCGCATTACACCCAGGGCCAGACGGGTTTCGACGTCGGCGACATCATGCTCATGTACACCGACGGGCTGATCGAGCGGCGCGGCGAGGATCTCGAGGAAGGCATAGCCCGTGTCGCCGAACGACTGCAGGCTTGGCAGCCGGGCGCGCCGCTCGGCAGCCTTTGCGACGAATTGATCGCGTCTCTCGGCGCCGAACCCCAGCTCGACGACATGTGCGTGCTGGCCGTCTCCCGGCTAGGACCGGGCCGGGCGCAGGGAGAAGTGCTCTGACCCGCACTCCAGACGCCACCGGCAGGCTACGGCTTTCCCGGCCAATCGCATGCCTACCGTCAGCAGCGCAGTGACTGGGCCAACAACAGCCTCCGGGGCGCTCATGGCGGTGTGTATACATAACTGGATGATCAGCGCGTAGTCATGCGCGTGACTGGCACTGTGCTTAACAGCACCGAGTCGGCGATAAGGAACTCGGCGGTCCAGGAACCCGATCACGCTCAGCGACTGCGCCTGGTCCATGGCCAGTCCGCGATATCCGCCGTTATGGTCGGCTATGGAGCTGCAGCCTTCTGCACTGATAGCGGCCCATAATTGCGCAATCTGTCGTGCCAATTGCCCATTGTGGTAGTGGATCTGGCCGAGGGCCGCTGCAGGCCGTCCAGGGCGAAAAGTCAAGGCAGCAATACCTTGCTGAGCTGCATTGTGTCTCGCCGATCCATGCTGGCCAACAGCCGAGAGCCTGCGAGGCACGCCTTATACGCTGATCCGCTGGATCGGCGGGATCTGGTAGGTGCCGGCCCGGACCACGAGGTGGTTCTCGGTGGGCCCGTCGAGCATCTCCTGCCTGGGCTGGTAGACGCGGACGGTGAGGTTGAACGGACCGCTGGGCGGGCAGGGCAGCCAGTTGGGTTCCCGGTCCGGGCCGGGCGATCGTGCCTGGATGTACACGTCGAGGGACCCGTCGGGGTTGTATTGCAGGGGCATCGCGGAGGTGATCCCGTAGCGTTCGATGGGGTTGTGCACGTAGAAGTTCTCCCGGTACGCCGAGATCGACCAGACCCCGCTGTGGGAGGGGAACAGCCCGTCCTTGGCGAAGTGGATCCGGTAGGCGCGTCCGCCGTTCAGCGGTTTCCCGTCGCCGTCGGTGAAGGCGCTGGGGTAGACCGCGTCCTCGGGCCACAGCGCGCCGAGGCCGGTGAAGGCGACGAACGCGCGGGTGTTGTAGTCGGTGCCGTACCGGCCCAGGTTCAGCGGGAGCAGCCACCCGTTGACGCCCTTCATCTGGTAGGGGGCGGTTTCGAGCATGCCCCAGACCCTCCGCGCGGCGCGGGTCAGTCCTTTGGCGGTCGCGGGGTCGACCTGGTCGGCGTCGAAATCCTTCCACGGGTTCAGGCCGACCGCGTTGAGCCTCATCAGCATCGGCCGGTCGGCGGGACGGGCCGGGTTGTCCTTCAGGGCAGCCGCGAGGCGCTGGAAGAACGCGGGGCCGTCCATCAGCCGGACCTGGTCGAATGGGGTCGCCGTGGTGTCCGCGGCGGGGTCGACCGGGACCTCGGCGGGGGGCTGGCAGCCGGGTCCGCAGGCGCTGAGCGGGGTGATGGTCAGCTCGTCCTGCAGCGCGTGCACCTCGGGGAAGTCCCGGGCGTCAGCGGCGGCGATCTGCACCAGGATCCAGGCGTACCGCGTGTCGCACCGGTAGGTCGCCTCGATGTCCGGTGGCGCGGTGCCGTGCCAGCCGGGCCCGGCGATCAGGCAGCGGCCGGCGTCCTTCCCGGTGGTCCGGGTGCCGATCGAGGCGAAGTTGTCGGTCCACATGTCCATGACCTGCGCGACCAGGTACCGCCCGCCGGCCGCCGGATAAGAGAACACGACAGGTTCGGCGGCCAGGTCGACGAACGCGGTGGCCCACAGCGAGTTCCGGCTGATGCGGACCACGTTCTTGAAGTCCGGGTCGACGAAATCCCGGAGCCGGTGGAACTGCCCGATCGGCGCGCTGTACTGGCCGGAGCGGGCCGCTGCGGTCATCACCTGCCTGGTCACGTCCATCAGGACCAGCGGGAACCCGTAAGCGTAGGCGTACATGCCGAAGACGTAGGCGACCTGCTCCCTCGCCCAGTCGGCCCGGTGCCTCACCACGGCTGCCGCCTGATCCCGCACCAGGGCTGCCCGGTCCCTGGCCTGACCTGCACCGGGCATCACGGCCCTCCTTCCGGCCTCAGGCGCCGCTGTCGGCCATCTTCTGCTGGGCGTCGGCGATCGCGCCCTTCAGCGCCTGGACGTGGTGGCCCTCGGCCTGACCGACGACCTTGGTGAGGGCGCGGGTCACGGCCGGCTCGACCTTGGCGGCGGCGGAGTGCGGGTAGGCGACGATCAGGCCCGCACCGCCGAGGGGGATGGTCTGCCCGGCCTGCTCCTCCAGATTGCTGGCGGTCTTGCGGTGCAGCAGCTTGCCCGCCCCGGCGCCGATCACCGCGCCGATCGCGGTCGCGGCCAGCAGCGGCGGCGCGAACAGCCCGACGGCGAACCCGACCGCGCCCAGGCCGGCCGCGCCCTCGCGGACCATGTGGTCGGTCTGCTCCACCGACAAGTTGCCCTGCAGGTCCTTGCTGACCACCACCGCGCCGTGGAGGTAACCGCCGCAGGCCAGAACCGCCTCGTAGTCGTCCCGGGCGGCGTCCTTGGACATGTAGCCGCCGATCAGCACGTCGGTGGTCTCGTCATCGAACTTCACTAGCAAACCCTCCTCAACCCCGCGGGGCTCACTCAGACAGCGCGTGCGCCGCGTCCCCGTGCTGAGCAGCCTCGTGCAGCTGCTGCTCGTCCTCGGCGGCCAGGTGCGGCCGGATGTCGAAGACCACCTTCTTGATCGTGCCGGTGAACGCGAACGGCTTGCGGTCCTCGTAGCCGCGATCGACCACGCCGCCGTTGTCGCGGCCGATGTCCATACCCGCATAGCCGGAGAAGCGGACCGGGACGGTGTAGTCCATGCGGCCCTTGCCCACTGGCCGGCCGTTGATGAACAGGGTCACATCCCCACCGGTCGCAGGTTTGGGTGCGTCGGCGGCGAACTCCATCCGGATCGTGACCTCCCCTTCGGGCAGCGGTGCGTCGGCCTGCTGGCGGTAGATGAACACGCCCATCATCGAGTAGGTATGGGTGAGCTTGCCGTCGGCGACGAACAGCGAGAACCCGCCCAGGTGGTCGGCCTCGGCGACGATGACGCCCTCCGCGCCGCCGGGCGGGACTACCAGATCGGCGCTGATCGCATACGAGTGGTTGTAGATCCGCGGGATCATGCCCGACAGCACGTTCTGCACATCGCCACGGAACTCGAACCTGGTCTGCTCCGGCAGGGGCGGCAGCATGCCGAAGAAGGTGGACAGGGCCGCCAGCAGCGGCAGCACTTTGTACCGCTCGGCTTCGGCCCAGAACAGGTCCTTCAGCTCGGCGACCTTTTCTGGATGTCCGGCGGCCAGGTCGTGCGCCTGGCTGAAATCGTCGGGCAGGTAATACAGCTCGGCCGGGTCGGCGTCGGGGTCCCAGGCATCGGGCGCGTACGGCTTGAGGGCCTCGGGTGTGATGACCCACGGGATCCGCGGGGTCCGCATCGCCAGCCACCAGCCGTCCTTGTACATCGCCCGGTTGCCGATCGTCTCGAAGTACTGCTGCGTGTGCCGCTCCGGCGCCGCCGGGTCGGTCAGCGTCCCGGCGAACGTCACGCCCTGCATCGGCTCCTGGCCGATCCCGTCCACCGACGCCGGGGCCGGGATGCCCGCGATGTCGAGGATGGTCGGCGCGACGTCGATGACGTGCGTGAACTGCGAGCGCAGCCCGCCGGGGCCGGTGACCCGCGCCGGCCAGTGGATGACCATCGGGTTGCGGTTGCCGCCCAGGTGCGAGCCCACCTGCTTGCCCCACTGGAACGGGGTGTTCCCGGCCCACGCCCACGCCGCCCCGTAATGCGGATCCATCAGCTCGCCGCCCCAGGCGTCGATGCCGCCGTAACGCTCGGACAGCTGCAGCTGCATCTCGTCGGTGAGCGGGATGCCGTTCTGCATGGTCAGCTCGTTGAACGAGCCGGTGATGGTGCCCTCCATGCTGGCGCCGTTGTCGCCCCAGATCCAGATGATCAGGGTATTGCCGAGCTCACCGAGTTCCTCGATGGCGTCGATGACCCGGCCCACGTTGTAGTCGGCGTTCTCGGAGTAGCCCGCGTACACCTCCATCTGACGGGCGTAGAAGGACTTCAGCCGCGGGGGTACGTCATCCCAGGCGGGGAACGCCTCGTTCCTGGGCGTCAGCTCGGCATCGGCGGGGATCACGCCGAGCGCCTTCTGCCGCGCGAAGGTCTCCTCCCGCAGCCTGTCCCATCCCTGGTCGAATGTGCCCGTGTACTTGTCGGCCCAGGCCTTGGCCACGTGGTGGGGGGCGTGGCTGCAGCCGGTGGAGAAGTAGACGAAGAACGGCTTGTGCGCGTCCTGGGCCCGGACCCCGTGCAGCCACTCGATCGTCTTGTCCGCCATCGCATCCGGGAAGTAGTACGGGTTCTCCTGGTCGTAGTACTCCGCCGCCGTCCCGGTGATCTTCTGGTTCTCCGCCAGGCACGGGTCCCACTGGCTCGCCCCGCCGCCGAGGAAACCGTAGAAATAGTCGAACCCCCAGCCGTTCGGCCAGCGGTCGAACGGCCCCGCCGGACCCTGCTGCCCGTCCGGCGTCAGATGCCACTTACCGAAAGCCGCCGTGCTGTACCCGTTGTCCCGCAGGACCCGCGGCAGCGGCGCGCAATCCCGCGGAAGGGTGGCCGAGTACCCGGGAAACCCGCCCGCGAACTCACCCACCGAGCCGAAGCCCACCGCGTGGCTGTTACGACCCGTCAGCAGCGCCGCCCGCGTCGGCGAACACAACGCCGTGACATGGAACCGGTTGTACTTCAGCCCGCCCTCGGCCATCCGCGTGTAATTCGGCGTCGCGATCGGCCCGCCGAAGGTGGACGGATTCCCGAAACCAGCGTCGTCGATCAGCACCAGCAGAACATTCGGCGCTCCTGCAGGCGGCTCAGGATGCCCGATCAGGTTCCAGTCCGGCCCCGACCCCGCCAGCGTCCGGTTGGCCACCCCCCCAAACGGCGGCCTGCGGACCGGCAGCCTCGTCCGGTCAGGCTCACTCATCCCTGTCCCACCTCCCGGTCACCACCCGCCGGCGCGCCTGGGGATAGCCCGCGAATACGTCACCCTGAGCGGCCAGAAGCCTGATGACGACCATGTCGTGACTACGACAAGGATCCACCCGGATGCGCGCAGCCGTCATCACCCGCCCCGGACGATCCCAGGTCGGCCGGCGGCAACGATGCCAAACAGCACGCAACGCCCGCAACCATGCTCCAGCGTCTCGTCACGCTCTTTGTATCTCCCGCAGCCGACCGGGCCGACCGGCCAACAGGAAGCAGCGGACCTGCTCGCCCTGGGCGCCACCCGTGTCCGGGGTGAACGCGTTACGGGCTTCCGGGTCTTCACCGACCCCGTCGGCCATCCGTTCTGCATCGTCTTCGGCCGCCCGGTGCCGGCTGACCTGGGCGTCCGGATCTGCGGCTGCGAGGGCGCCCAGGCCCAGCGTCCGGCTCGGGTCGGCCTATGCTGGCGCGGTGCATCTCGGCCTTGTCGCGGTCGTGGTCAGCGAGTATGACCCGGCGATCAGATTCTTCGTGGACGCACTGGGCTTCGAGCTGGTGGAGGACTCGCCGTCGCTGACGAATGACGGGCGTGCGAAGCGGCGGGTGGTGGTCCGGCCGCCGGGTGCCGTCACTGGGCTGCTGCTCGCCCGGGCTGACGGGGAAGATCAAGCCGCGGCCGTCGGGAGGCAGGCCGCAGGCCGGGTGGGTTTCTTTCTCCACGTTGATGATTTCGATGCTGCCTTGACGCGGATGGCATCGGCGGGCGTCGAGTTTTTGAGGGCGCCGCGCGCTGAACTCTATGGTCGCGTCGCGGTGTTCCTTGATATCGCTGGCAACAAATGGGACCTGGTCGGTCCCGCCTCGCAAGGCTGACGGGCCGCGGGCGCAGCAGGAAAGGCCGTCCACGCGCGGTGATGAACGTCCTTGATGCGCCTCCGCCGAAGGGCGAAGCGTCGCCAAGAGGGTGCGGCCTTGGCGAGCGTGCACCCTTGCCCTGTCACGGCCACCGATGACGTCCCGGACCCTCGCGGCGCCGACCCACTTCCAACCTGCGCGTAACGACGATCGCGGAGGGTAGTCGAATCGGAGATGGAACCCGCGCGCAAACCCGCCTGCGTGCTGAACGGTGACGGCTGCAGGCGCGTCCAGCCGCGCCGGGAATGGTGATTCTGGGCGGCCGGCTGGATTCCGCCCTTCGCAGACTCGCGCTGATGAGGACACCTCTAATCTAACCCTCGGTGTCGCCTTTGGCGCGGCCCTGGATGAAGTCGATCGCCTCGAGGGTTGCCTGGTAGACAAAGCGCTCGCGTTTGGGTGCGGCCAGGAACCTGGCCGCCGCTGCGAGTGGCTCCCGCCCGGCCGTGCCGGCGCGGGACTCGGCGATCGCGGCGGTGGTGGTCTTTACCGCGTGCGCGACCATGATCGACGCGGTCGAGTTGTCCTCGGCGGCGGCCTGGGTGAGCGCGGTCTCCAGCGGCGCGGCGGGGCCGTCGTAGCCCTTGACCAGCGCCACCGCCTGGTCCGGATCGCGCTTCCTGATCGCCGCCAGCACCGCGTCCGGCTTAGACCCCGGGTACGGCGCCACCGGAGCCGGTTCTGGCTTGGCGTCGAACTTCGATGTCCACTGGACGAACCAGGCCGCGTGCAAGACCCCGCGCAGCACCTGGGGACCCGGGTCGGCCGACCACGCCCAGCGCAGCGCGTTGGTGTAGGTCAGGGTGTGCGTGACGTCCAGCCAGCCGGCGTCTTTGGAGTCGTCTGTGTCCGAGGCGATGTCGAACCGGCCCAGCCGGGCCGCCGCCACCGACGCGATCGCATCGATGATGTGCGGCACCGGCACGCCACCACGAACCGCGGCAGTGACCGCAGCGACCGCATCCTCCGGCATCCCGTCCAGCAGTATCCGCCGCAGGCCGGGAATATCCGGATCTGGAGCGGCCGGGACGGGGACGTGACCTGGGACGGCGGCGCCGCGGTTCTGGGCAGCGCGGGCGCGGACGTCCGGGTCGTCTGCCGCCCGCCAGGCCCGCAGGAAGCGGCGCATGTACGGAAGCCGGTCGTACCGGGTGGACCAGGTGATCGCAGGCACCAGTGGCGCCAGCACCGTGTCCGCCTGCGACCAGCCGATCCGGTCGAGCAGGCCGAACGCCTTCTGGCAGTAGATCATCGGGTGCCCGTACCCGAGGAAGTGGTCAGTGATCGCGCAAAGGAACGCGTGCCGGATCTGCCCCGGCGACGCGCCGGCCGCCAGCAGTCCGCGCAGCAGCGCCTCGGCGTCCTCGCCTTGCTCGGCGTCGACCAGAGGGGGAAACGCGGCCAGGCCGTCAGCCACCGAGCCGTATGCGCCGACGACATCCACCGGGTCCGGCCGGGGCCGCGGCGGCCGGCGCACCTCGGTGCGGCTCACCGTGGACAGGCCCTGGATGACCGGCAGCGCGCTCAGCGGCCCCTGGAAGGCGGCCGCCATCGTCAGGCAATCCGCGAGCGTGGCCAGGGAATGGTTCCAGCCGTACTCGGCGCGGGTGGCGCCATACCTCACGCCCGCGCGCACCACCTCGGTCAGCGGTGTCCCGATCGCGCGCAGGCGCATCGTGTCTCTGGCGAGGCGGCCGGTATCCACCTCACCCATGGCGTCGAGCAGGCTCGCGAACAACTCCGGTGCGATCTGCTCCGGCGCCGGATCGGTGACGTCCACATACACCCACCCGTCACGCACCGACACCGGATACGTCCGGATGTTCTCCCCGCCGAACACGCACTTGCCGTCGGTCAGCCGGAACTTCCAGTTGTGCCACGCACAGGTCAGCACGTCCCCGCGGATGTCGCCGTCCTTCAGCGCGTACCCCTGGTGCGGGCACCGGTTGTCCGCCGCGTACACACCCGCGGCGGTACGGAACAACGCGATCCGCTTGCCGCCATGACGCCAGAGCTTGCCCTGCCCGTCCGGGATATCCGCGATGGCTACGGCGCGCACCAAGTTCGTCATGCCAGGACGGTAACGCCCCGTGCCCCGCTTGCACATCGGCCGTTCGTCCTAGGACCAGGCCGGGGCTGTGCCCGGACAAGTTGATATGACGTTAAGCGCCTTACTCGTGCCACGGCCCAGATGCCGCATGGCGGACGATACAAAACAAAGCGAAAAGCCTTGGCGATCACATTCCGTAACCGGTGCTGTTTACTCGCCGCGCGCAAAGCCGCCGTTCTGGTCGCAATCAAGGCACTCGGTATCCGCCAGCTGAGGCACGCAGAAGAGGTCGATCTGGTGCGCCATGATCAGGGCGAACCGCGCCCCCGAGCGACCGTAGCCGCGATGAGGTGTGTCACGACCGCGATCGCAGAATGCATCGACCTCCAAAGCGCGGACGGACCTGCTGATGCGTTGCATACCGTGACCGGTCAGTGCCGAGCCACTGCCCATCGGCTACCGAGGTCGGCCGAGGTCAACCTACAGGTGACCTATCGCGGCAGCTGCCGCCGTCCCGATGGCAATGAGTGCAGAGACCGTCGCAAGGCAGTCCTTGGCCGACCCGAACAAGCTCCTGACCAGCTCTCTCCACCGGGCAGGCACGAAGGCCTGCTTCAATCTCTGCCACTTGTGCTGGCGTATCCAGCAACCGAGCAGCAAGCCGCGGGAGTTATTGCGGCAGGCCAGCCCTTCGCGTGTCGGCGTCATGCATACCACTGGTGCCAGCAGGAGGAGGTAGAAGAAGGCTAGCCCGGCGAGCACCAACACGGCTAAGAACTCCAGGTGTTCTATTACTCCGACCACCGCAGCGATCAAGGCAAGGTGGCCCCAGTAGCGCACGAACATCTTGCTGGCCCACTTCCCCACGGCCAGAACGTAACCCCGCTCGCCGCACCGTTCCAGACGTATTTACCTGGCCATTCAGTCACTGACGTCAGCCACAGCCCGATGGCCACCCAACACCGGAGCAGCGCCTGCAGGCTTGGCGACTGTGCGGGCGGCGCTCAGAACGGCAACGCGCACGTTCAGCACATCTCATCAATCGGCGCGGTGATGCTGGGACGGGCTGCATGAGTATAGATGTCGGCCTGGCACAAGCGACGGTGCTCATGCCGCGGACAGCGCTGGTGTTTCGGTCCGGGATGATGGGCCCATGCCGCCGGTCGTTCTCATGCCTGCCGCCTTGGCGAACCGCCTGCGCGAAGCGGACCTGACTTATCCCGAGGCAGGGGCAACCACCGGGTTGCTCCCGCCCGGTTACCATCACCTGCGCCGCACCGTGACGATCGGCCACGGCACCCAGGCGTTCACCACCGCCGCGGACACCCTGGCCGGCTGGCAGGTGCACGCCCGGGCGGGTCTGCACGTCTCAGCGTCTGCAGCCACGGCCGAGCTGGGCAGCGTGCTGCACCTGAGCCTGGGCCTCGGCGCGATCCGGATCGGCGCACCCTGCCGGGTCGTCTACGTGGTCGACGAGCCGGACGCGGCTTCGCCTACGGGACGCTGCCCGGCCATCCCGAACGCGGCGAGGAAGCCTTCATCATCAGCCGCCGCCAGGACGCGGCAGTGACCTTCACGATCATCGCCTTCTCCAGGCCGGCATCACCGCTGGCCACAGCCGCAGGACCGTTCGGCCGGGCCATTCAGCGCCGCATCACCAGCCGCTACCTGCGGGCGATTCCCCGCTGACCACCGTCCAGCGGTCCCGGCAGCGCAAGCATGCGCCCATGCCGGGCAGCGCGCCACGCCGAGCCTCACGCAGCCGCCTGGCGGCCGTATGCCGCGCCTGCCAGAACTCGCCCGGGGGCGACAGGCCGTGACCTTCTGCAACCGGTCCTGGATGGTCCGGTCTGCCGGTCGATCTCGGATTACATCGACCTGAGCATCACGCTGACTGAGACGGCAGAAAAGTCAGAGAGTGCCCACCGAGCCGCCGATCTGCGCGGCCGCCTGGGTGTGACGGCGCCGTCCGCGATGCTCGCAGATCTGGGCGATCTGCGCGCCCCTCACGGCCGCCGACTCCGGTTCATGCCGACAATCGGAGGCCTGCGAGGTCCGGTTACCGGCGCTTCAGCGGGGAAGGTGAGACCATTACACGATGCAGCTCCATCCGATCATGTATGTCACCGACCAGTACGCGGAGCGTTCCTTCTACGAACTGTTCGGCTTCGAGCGCCTTTATGAGGGTGACGAGTTACCCGGTTTCCTGGCTATTCAGCACGGCGAAGCGATTATCGGACTTCAGCGAGCATCGTCCGAGCAACCGGCCTATTCGAAGGGTCTTCGATGGCAGTTCGAGCTCGATACGGCTGATCAGGTCGACGAGATCATCGCGATCTGCCGCGACCACGGACTTGAGCATGAGGTCGTCACTGAGCAAGGCGGAGATCGCTTTTTTCGTCGTCTGGTCGCCGTCCGTTCCCCGGGCGGCGTGACCGTTTGGTTTGAGGGCGCGAACGAGGCTGGTTCGGCTGGCGGCTGAACACGACTCTGTGCCTGCATGCCTGTCGCCGGTTGCAGAGCGTGATCGACTCACAAATGACAACCGCGCACACTGCCGCCGTTCGGCGCGGCCTTCGGCTCGATGCCGATCACGATGATGGCCGTCCAGATTTGGGCATTCTGTGCGTTCACGAGCCGGGCAGACGGGGATCGCTGGTTACATCCTGGGGCTGACAGCCGCCGGTCAGGTCAGTCGAGGTAATCCCGCAGCACCTGGGACCGGGACGGGTGCCGCAGCTTCGACATGGTCTTGGACTCGATCTGCCGGATCCGCTCCCGGGGGGTGGGCTCGCGGCCCAGGTCCTGCAGCATCTGGCGCTGCGCCCGGGCGAGCTCGCTGATGGCCTCGACCACGTGCACCGGAAGGCGGATCGTGCGGGCCTGGTCGGCCATGGCCCGGGTGATCGCCTGCCGGATCCACCAGGTGGCGTAGGTGGAGAACTTGTAGCCCTTGGTGTAGTCGAACTTCTCGACCGCGCGGATCAGGCCCAGGTTGCCCTCCTGGATCAGGTCCAGCAACAGCATCCCCCGGCCGGCATACCGCCTGGCCTGCGAGACGACTAGGCGCAAGTTGGCCTCCACCAGGTGGTTCTTGGCCGTCCTGCCGTCTTCGGCGACCCGCTCAAGGTCAATGCTCTGGCCGGGGCGCAGCACCCCCCTGCCTGCGGCGAGCTTCTCCTCGGCGAACAGCCCGGCTTCGATCTGCTTGGCCAGCTCGACCTCCTGCCCGGCGCTGAGCAGCGGGACCTTGCCGATCTGCCTGAGGTAGTCCTTGACCGGGTCGGCCGTAGCCCCGGCCACTGCCACCTGCGCGGCGGGCAGGTCCTCGTCGTCATCGCCGAAAACCAACGGCTCGTCCTCGCGCTGGCCGGTGCCTGGCTCCTTGCCGGCCGCCTCCTGCCCGGCGCAGGGCTCATCGTGGGCAAGACCTGAGCGCGCCATTTCGATCGGAGCGGCAGGCAGCGGCCCGTCGATCTCAACAGCGTCGCCGTCCCCGCGGGGGTCGGCCGGGTCATTCAAGCCCATAACAGCGTTGATACCACCGCCAGCAGCTGCAACGAGCTCGAGCCCACGGGCCAGCCCGGGAGCAGCTGCACCTGACCTGACTTCGGCCCAGCAACCAGGTACTCGCCGGGCTTCTGACACTTCTTGCGTCCAAGCGTGCGAGCCTGCGTCCAGCACATAGCGCGGGCCGGGCTGGCCGCTGGTTATCTTGCACACCAACGCGACTGTTCCCCGCCCGGTGCGGACCAGCGGCGCGGCACCATGCCATGCCCGGTGAGCCACGAAGACATGCATCCCAGCATCGGGCCGTACCGGTCGGTACCTGCCCCTGCCCGGGACCCGGACCAGCTCGCAAGTCAGCCTTGCCTCCGGGTCGTGGTCTTCATGGGCTACCTGCAGACTGGCGCCCGGCACGCGTGGCCGGGTGAGGGTGTCTAATGGACCGGGTTGCAGTCGAAGTTCGTGTACGTGTCGCAGCGCCTGCGAAATTCTGACAGCGGGCGCCATCGGTGCCCATAGCCAGGCATTACCGGCAGGCGGTCCGCGCCAGCCCGGGTCGCGGGCACGCGCGTCCCCAAGATCGTCGCACCGGGAGAAGGCACATGGCTCAAGGCACTGTGAAATGGTTCAGCGCCGACAGGGGGTACGGTTTCATCGCCCCGGGCGATGGCACCGGCGACGTCTTCGTGCACCAGTCCGCCATCCAGGCCGAAGGTTACCGCAGCCTGCAAGAGAACCAGCGGGGCGAGTACACCGCCCGCCGCGGGCCCAAGGGTCCGCAGGCCGAGCAGGTCCAGCCGCTCTAGCCCGTTCAGCCACGCTGGCTGCCCATACGGGCTGCCAGCTGCCGGGACCGGTGGTTCCGCGGAACCGCTCCGCTCTCGCAGCGCCGATCAGCGGGCCGGGTCGATCCGGTGCGGGCCGCGGCCTCCCGCAGAACTGGATGCGTCAGCTGTGCCGCCGCGACGCATTAGGGCTCTCGCCAGCACCGTGCGAGGCGGCATCACCATGGCCTGCCGCCGTAGGCACGTATCCGGCTGAGGGATGTTACAGCTTGGTGAGCTTGGCGCACGGCAGCGGGATCCGCCGTTGCTGCGGGCGGAAGTCCACGAGCACGGCGTGGTCTTCCACGCCGAGGATGACGCCGAGCCCGTACGCGTCGTGCGTCACCTGATCGTGGACGGCGAACGTCTCGGCCGGGCGCACCGGAACCGGGGCCTTGAACGGGCTGCCGGGCAGGTAGCGCCGGGCCGCGGCGCGGGGTGCGTTCATAGCTACTATCATGCGCCCTCCCTGCCCAGGCCAGCGACGCCGGCCGGCCGCACCCGGCCGGCGCAGGCCAAAGAGCCACACGACCGGCGCAGGCACCGAATTGAGAGCGACGAGCTGGGTGCCCAGACCAGGCCTTGCCAGGCACGGGTCATAGGACAAGTCAGCAAGTAGCCGATTTCAGGACGTTGCGCTTGTACATGCTTACGCGCAACCAGCATGATCATTCGTTGTCCGGGCGGCAATCCCGCCAGAGGTACCCGGCCGAGCGCCTGACCACTCCCGAGGCGGCCAAGACTCAACGTCACTTTCTGTGATCAGTGCTGCTCCTGGCTGACGCGCGCGGAGCCGCCGTTACGCGTGGCTCTAGTGTACGGATTCTGGTGCAGCTGATCAGCGCGGTACTGGGTGATCTGGGTGGTTGTACGACACCGGGCCGGCCGCCCGGGTCTGGTTATTCGCTGGCCCCGCTTGCGCGGTCGTACTCGTCGTGGCGGCGGAACCAGTTGAGCGGGTCGTCGGGGCCGCGCGCCTCATTTCGCCCTCGCGGCGCCCGGTCGAGCCACTGGTACATGCCCCACAGGCCGTCCAGGCCGCGCGCATAAGCCGAGTAGGTGTGGTAGACGACCCCGTCCTCGAGCGCGAATGCGCTCATGCCCGGGCGCTCGCGTGTATAGATCGCCCAGTCCGTGCCCGTGGTTGCGGCCCACGCGTCGAACGGCCCGCGCATGTCCTC
>JASHYW010000238.1 GCA_030042885.1 Streptosporangiaceae bacterium
GCGGCCGCCATGACCCTGTCCTCGGTCTTCGTCGTCTGGAACAGCCTCTGCCTGCGCGGCTTCTCCGCCCCGGCGGCCGAAGCACGGGCTCCGGCCGTAGTGCCACGGCCCGTTCCGGATCAAATTTTCTGACCGAACGGATCGTGGTTCGTGCCCAGCCGACCAGCCACCAGCCCGGCGTGGCCCGCGAGGCCTCCCGGCGCGCCGGCTACATCCGGGCGGCGGTGGCCTGGCGCCGTTGCGGGCCGAGCGACATGATGGCCAGGGCCGGCCCGGCAGGCGGCTCTCCGGCCCGCGCAAACCTGGCGATGGCGGTGCCGATGAGGGTCGCCTCCGCGACGTGGTCGCGGCGGCCCACCGTTTCCGGGCAGTCCCGTTCGCGCACCTGCAGGCTCAGGCCGGCGATGACCACGCCTTCGGCGCCGAGCCGGCGGACGTCGTGTTCCAGCTGGATCCTGGCGTCGTGCCGCGCGGAGCTGACCAGCTCGGTCCAGCCGGCCACCTCGGCATTGCCCGAGGTCCAGCGGGCCTGGCGGGCCGTCGTCCGGTCATCGTGCCGCGACCCGATCGAGATGCCGAGCGCGAGCCCGGCCGGCACCCAGCCCGCCATGATCAGCTTGGCGAAGTCCTGTCCGGATAGGTCAGAGGTGAACGGCACCGGCGGGCCGGGCGCGGCGCCCGGCGCGCGGACCGCGGTGCCGATGGCGGTGAACTCCGCGCCGCCGAAGCGGAACGACCCCCGGGACAGCCGGACGCCCACCACCCCGTTCCCGCCGAGCTCGGCGCATTCGGCGCTCATCCGGTCGATGGCCGCGTGCCGGGCCTGGTACATGGCCTGCACCAGCGGCCCGAACGACCCCGCGCCGCCCCGCCCGGACACCTGCGCCGGCATCCCGTCGCCTGACGATTTCCAGACCCCGGGGCAGCTGTACTCCGCACCCCCGGCGTTGTAGACGGCCGCGCCGAACACCTGGCCGACGGGTTCGAAGCCCACGCTGCGGATGGCGGCGAATTCATCGGTGGTGAGCGCGGACCCCCACGTGCCGCTGGACCGGATGCCTGCCATCCGGGCCCGGGCCACGGCGGGCAGGTCGTCGCTCACCCCACCAGCCTAGGTTTGCCCGGCCACCCCGGCGCCTGGCCTAATCACGCCTCAATCGTGTATCAAGGCCGCCCTGGCATGCTCCGGCCAAAGGAAAGGCCGTCTCAGGGGGACTGTGATGCGGATCTTGCTCATGGCCAGTGCCTACAACAGCATGACCCAGCGGGTGCACGCCGAACTCGCCGACCGCGGACACGAGGTATCCGTCGAGCTGGCCCTCGGGGAAGAGGTGATGAGGGACGGGGTCTACCGCTATGACCCGGACCTGGTCATCGCGCCGATGCTGACCACGGCGATTCCCGAGGACATCTGGTCGGCCTGGCCCTGCTTCATCGTCCACCCCGGACCCCGCGGTGACCGTGGCCCGTCCTCGCTGGACTGGGCGATCATGAACGGCGCCGGACGCTGGGGTGTCACCGTGCTGCAGGCCAACGCGGAGATGGACGCCGGTGACATCTGGGCCAGCATGGAGTTCGCCATGCCCGGCGACTCCAAGAGCTCGGTGTACCGGACCGAGGTCGCGGACGCCGCGGTGGAGGCGGTGCTGCTGGCCGTGGCGCGGTTCGCCAGCGGCCGGTACCGGCCAGAACCCCTGGATTACCGCCGTCCCGGCGTGTGGGGACGGCTGCGTCCGCCGTGCCGGCAGGCCGACCGCGCGATCGACTGGCAGGCCGAGCCGACCGGCTCGGTGCTGGCCAGGCTGCGGGCGGCCGACTCCAGCCCCGGCGTGCTGGACGTGATCGGCGGCGCTGAGTACTACCTGGCCGGCGGGTACCCAGACGACGACCTGCGCGGTGAGCCCGGGATGATCCTGGCCCGGCGGGACGGCGCCATCTGCCGGGCGACCACCGACGGGGCGGTGTGGATCCCGCAGCTGCGCGCCCGCCCGGCGCCCGGCGGGCCCAAGACGTTCAAGCTGCCGGCCACGCTCGCGCTGCGTCGATCACCGGGCGGATGCCTGAATGGCGTGCCCGAGGTTCTCGCGCCGCTGACGCCGCCGCCGGGCCGGCGCACCTACCAGCAGATCAGCTACCGCGAGTCCGGCGCCGTCGGCTACCTGGAGTTCGCCTTCCCTGGCGGGGCCATGAGCACCACCCAGTGCCGCCGCCTGCTGGCCGCCTACCGGCACGGCCAGTCCCGCCCGGTGAAGGTGATCGTGCTCGGCGGGCCCAGGGACTTCTTCGGCAACGGCATCCACCTGAACGTGATCCAGGCCGCCGACGATCCCGCCGCGGAGTCCTGGCGGAACATCAACGCGATCGATGACCTGGTGCACGCCATCCTGACCAACACCGGCCAGCTCACGGTCGCGGCGCTGGCGGGGAACGCCGCGGCCGGCGGGCTGATGCTGGCTCTGGCCGCCGACCAGGTCTGGTGCCGGTCCGGCGCGGTCCTGAACCCGCACTACAAGCTGATGGGCCTGCACGGCTCGGAATACTGGACCTACACCCTGCCCCGCCGCGTGGGCGCGGCCGAGGCGGCCCGGCTGACCCAGGCTTGCCTGCCGGTCCGCCCCGCCTCCGCGCTGCGGTCCGGCCTGGTCGACCAGGTGATCACCGGCGACGCGCCCGGCTTCCGCGCGGAGGTGGCGGCCCTGGCCGAGCAGCTGGCCCGCGGTTGCGATTACCCGGCCCGGCTGGCCGCCAAGGCCCGGCAGCTGGCGGCGGCCGAGAAGCAGCGCCCGCTGGCCTCCTACCGCGCCGCCGAACTGGCCGTCATGAGCCGCAACTTCTCCGGCCCGGGCGAGCCGTACCACAGCCTGCGCCGGGCCTTCGTCTACCAGGACAAGCCGGCCCACACCCCGCCCCACCTGGCCCGGCACCGGACCCATCCCCAGCCGGCCCGTCCCCGCCGTCGGATCCCCGCCACGCTCAGCGCCTAACACCGTCATCGGCATCGAGCTGCTGTAGACTCGCTGGGTGCTGAACCTGAGCGCGGAGGCGTCAGCCGCCCTCGAAGAGCGTCTGCGGACGGAGAACATCGCCTGGATCACCACGGTGACCCTGGATGAGCAGCCCCAGTCGTCCCCGGTCTGGTTCTTGTGGGACGCAGCCGAGTTCCTGGTGTACGCCCAGCCGCACTCGTGGAAGGTGCGGAACATCCGCGCCCATCCGAAGGTGTCGCTGCACCTGAACAGCGATGACCAAGGCGGCCAGGTGGTGACCTTCGAGGGCGACGCGCGGATCACGGAGGCGCAGCCGCCGGCCCACGAGGTCGCCGCCTACCTCGCGAAGTACCGCGACGGGATCGCTGACCTCGGCTGGACCCCGGAGCAGATGGCCGCTGAGTATTCCGTCGCCCTGAGCATCACCCCCACCCGCGTCCGGGTCTACTGACCGGCTCGCGCGTCCGGCCGGCCCGCTGGGTCGGTGACCTTCGGCGCCACTGCGAGGACGTTCGCCGGGCTCACAATCCTTTCCCTGCTGGTTAGCGTGCGATTGTGACAGTCAGTGCGCACTGGCGACGGGTGGCATGTGTCGTAGCGACCGCGGTGGTGACCGCGGTGCTGGCCGGGTGCGGCGCCGGGGGACCGGCGCAGGCCCCGCTGGCGAGTCTGTCGGCTGCGCAACTGGCCGGCCAGCGGGTGATCTACAGCTACTCCGGGCTCACGCCGCCGTCCGGGTTGCTGGACCTGATCCGGCACGGCGAAGCGGGCGGGGTGATCTTCTTCGGTGACAACATCGCCAGCACAACCCAGATCGCCGGG
Organism: Streptosporangiaceae bacterium; assembly: GCA_030042885.1. Next base: position 3,810 of record JASHYW010000238.1, read on the forward strand.
GTCATCTCCCAGCTCGATCAGGCTAACGCCAGCCCGGACAACCCGCTGCGCGCGCTGCCGCTGCTGCTGATGACCGACCAGGAGGGCGGCCTGGTCCGGCGGCTGCCCGGGGCCCCGCTGCTGTCGGAAAAGCAGATCGGCGCCTCGGCTGACCCCGGGGCCGAGGCCACCGCCGCGGGCACCGGGGCGGGCCAGACCCTGGCCGGCGTCGGCATGAACGTCAACCTGGCCCCCGTGCTCGACGTGTATCGCGCGCCGGGTGACTTCGATGACCAATTCGGCCGCTCCTACAGCAGCGACCCGGGCACGGTGTCCGCCCTGGGCGCGGACTTCATCAACGCACAGCAGGCCGTGGGCGTCGCGGCCACTGCCAAGCACTTCCCCGGCCTGGGAGCGGCCGCCAGTTACCAGGACACCGATGAGCAGCCGGTGACGCTGAACGTGCCGCTGGACGAGCTGCGCAGCATCGACGAGTATCCCTTCAAGGCCGCGATCGCCGCCGGGGTCAAGCTGGTGATGGTGTCCTGGGCGGTGTACCCGGCGCTGGACCCCAGGTGGCCCGCCGGATTGTCGCCTGCCATCATCGGCGGCGAACTGCGCCAGCGGCTCGGCTTCCCCGGCGTCACGATCACCGACGCGCTGGAGGCCGGGGCGCTGCAGGCGTTCGGCACGACCGGGCAGCGCGCCACGCTGGCGGCCAGCGCCGGAATGGACCTGATCCTGTGCTCCAGCCAGACCCTCGACCAGGGCGAGCAGGCCAGAGCCGCGCTCCAGCAAGGCCTCGCCAACGGAACCCTCAACCATGCCGCGTTCACCGCCGCCGTCGAGCGCATCATCTCCCTGCGATCCAGCCTGCGCCGCTAGCCACCAGCTGCCCGGGACGATTGAAATCCAATTTTCCCGAACGAACCACGGTGCTCGCCGGGCGGCCACGACCGGGATGCACCGGATCGGCGCGTTATGCCAGGATGGCGGGATGGTCGCTGTGGATCATGTCCTGCTGCCGGATGGCCGGCGCCTGGATCTGCGGGTCAGCGGGCCCGCCGGCGGGTTTCCGATGGTGTTTCACCACGGGACGCCTGGTGCTGTCACCCCGATCCGGGTGCTGGAACGAGCCGCGCATGCACGCGGGCTACGCCTGGTCACGACGTCCCGGCCCGGATACGGAGACTCAAGCCCCCAGCCAGGCCGCAGCGTCGTGGACGTGGCGGCTGACACCGCAGAGTTCGAGGCGAGCCCCACCGATGATCTGCATCTTGTGCTGCTCATGAAGGACATCCGGCGCACTCTTCAGCGGTAACGGCCGCTGACTTCGGGCTGGCCAGGCATGATTGATTGGTCATGTCTGCCCCAGCCCAGATAGGAGTGCCGCTCATGCCGCCAGCCCGTGCGCGAGCCTCGCAGGTGACCGATGACTAGCGTTATCACCTGGTATGACGTGCTGGGGGTGCTGCCAGACGCCACGCCGGACGACATCCGCGAAGCGTGGCAGGCGAGAACGGCCGCGCTCAGGCCCGCCACGCTGGCGGGGGCTCCGCCGGACGTGGTGTGGGCGGCGGACCGGGCGCGGCAGGCGGCGGCGGATGCCTGGCGCGTCCTGGTTGACCCCGCCGCCCGGGAATCGTATGACGAGCAGATCGGTTTCCGGCGGCCGGGGGAGGGCCTGGCCTCGCCATCCCGAGGGCCGTTGGGGCCCGATGTCAGCCTCGGCCCTGGGTGGTCCACGGCGGACGTGGAGGCGCTGGAGCCGTATTCGGATCCGCATGCCCGGATGGTGGTGCCGGATGTCAGGGGACTGTTCTTCCGCGCGTGCATGGAAGTGGCCGGCCGGGTCGGCCTGCACGTGGCCCCGGTCCAGCTGACGCCGCACCCGCTGCCGGTGGAGGGCCTCGTCGTCGGCCAGACGCCCGCCCCGGGCGAGCAGCTGCACCGGGACAGCACGCTGACCGTCCAGCTGTGGCACCCCTCCAAGCCGGGCTCGGACCGTAGCACCACGGCCCGTTCTGGCCAGTAGACGTTCAGCCGCGGTAATCCATGTTCGTCCGGAGGCGCCACCGGCCGCGAGCAGCGCTCGCCCCGGTCATCGCTCCGGTTCGCGTCCGGCCGCGCCCGGTCCCGCCGGCCGTGCCCCCGCCGGCTCGGAGATACATCGGCTGGACGACGCTGGCGATGCTGACGGTGGGATCGGTCGGCTACCTCGGGTCGGCGCCGGCGCTGGCGGTCTACGGGCTCGCCTCGGTCTTCCTGTATGTGCTGCCCGCATTCGTGTTCTTGCTGCCGGTGTCGCTGGTCGCCGCGGAGCTGGCCTCCGGCTGGCAGGGCGGGGTCTACAACTGGGTGCGG
>JASHYW010000239.1 GCA_030042885.1 Streptosporangiaceae bacterium
TCAGCCAGGACCTACTCACCGACGCGGAAACGCTGCTGCGGCGATCGGGCGAGCGGCTGCGGATGTCCGCCTCGCACACCGTCGTGGCGCTGGCAGGCGGCACAGGAAGCGGCAAGTCCTCGCTGTTCAACGCCCTGTCCGGGGCGAACTTCTCGCCCGCGGGCGTGATGCGGCCGACCACGAAACACACCCACGCGTGCGTGTGGGGCATGGAGGGGGCCGCCCCGCTGCTGGACTGGCTCGGCGTGCAGCGGCGGCACCGCTACGCGAGGGCGAGCGCGCTCGATGAGGGCGAGGCGTCGCTGACCGGACTGCTGCTGCTCGACCTGCCCGACCATGACTCGGTGGTCAGCGGCTCCGCAGCGCTGGTCGACCGCCTGGTCAAACTGGCGGACATGCTGGTCTGGGTGCTCGACCCGCTGAAATACGCGGACGACTCCGTGCACCGGCGTTACCTGGTGCCGCTGGCCGGGCATGCGTCGGTGATCTCGGTGGTGCTCAACCAGGCCGACACCCTGACCCCGGAACAGGTCAAGGACTGCGAGGCTGACCTGCGCAGGCTGCTGGACGCGGAAGGACTGACCGAGACCTCCGTGCTGGTGACCTCCGCGCTCACCGGAGCCGGCCTCGATGACCTGGGCCGCGCGCTGGCGCACGCGGTGGCCGTCAGGCGTGCGGCGACCGACCGGATCACGGCGGATATCGATGCCCTGCTTGATCGGTTCGAGGTCTACGCGGGTGACTCCGTGCGCGGCTGGCTGCCGCCCGAGGCGTCCGGGCCGGGCGCGCCGCAGCTGTACGCCCCGCCAGCGGCCGATGCCACCGTGACCACCGGGACACCCGACGGGACCGCGGCCGGATCCCACCCGGCGTCGCGGCAGTCGGCGGCCCGGCCGCCGTGGGAGCAGGAGGACCCCGACGACGCGCCTCGCGCATCCGGCCCGCCGTGGCAGGACATGAACCTGACCACCCCGGCGAGCCTCGACGGTCCGGCGAACGGGCGGGACGCCGACCCGGGCCAGTGGCAGCCCTGGCAGACCACCGCCGCGCCCACCGCGCCAGCCTCGACGTCGCGTCCGCCGTGGGAAGACGCCACACCGGACGGCAACGGTCCCGGGGCGCCTGCCGTCGATCCCGCGAGGTACGTCCCCGCGGCTCCCGCCGCCGCGCTGACCGCCGCCTTCGCCAAGGCCGCCGGAGTGGCGGCCACTACCGAGACGCTGAACGGCGCCCGTGAGCGCCGGGCCGCCGGGTACATCGGCTGGCCGCCCGCGCGGCTGGCCGATCGCATGCGCGGCTCGGGCCGTACGCCGCCGCGCAGGCTGCTCGCCAGCGACACCGCCGAAACGGCGCAAGCGCAGCGCTCTGACATCGACAACGCGATCACGGTATTCGCCGATGAGATCGGCGCCTCGCTGCCTGAGCCCTGGTCGCGGACCGTGCGCGCGGCAGCCAGGTCGCGGGCGAACGAGGCCCAGACGGCCCTGGGCACGGCCGTGGCGCAAGGCATGCCGCCGCGCGACAAGGTGACCGGATGGTGGCGGCTGCTCGCCCTCGCCCAGTGGCTGCTGATGCTGCTCGCGGTGGCCGGCCTGGTCTGGATCGGGCTGATCCTGGCGCTCCACGGCAGCCACAAGTCGTCCCTGATCAGCGACGTGTCGCTGATGCCCTGGCTCGCGGTCATGGTGGTCGCGCTGTTGGTGCTGGGCTGGCTGATCGCATCGTGGTGCCAGAACATGGTGGTGCTCGCGGCCGATCGCGAGCGTGAAGAGGCCAGCCGTGCCATCATGTCCCGGATCGGCGCCGTCACCAGCGAACTCGTGCTGGTCCCGGTCGGCCGCGAACTCGCCGAGTACGAGCGCTTCCGCACCGAACTAGCCGCCGCCCGCCGCGACGGTTCCGCCCCCCTGACCGGACCCCTGGCCGCCGCACGGGCCCCGAACCGCCACTTACGCAACCGATTCAGCTCCAGGCGGACGAGGTCCCGGTATGCCATCTTCCCGAGCCGCGGTTACACGGTAATACTGTAATCAAGCTGGTGGATCGCCCGGGAGATGTGATGGAGGCAAATAATCCGCTGGATGCCTACTCGCAGATCGTCTCCGGTGTGGCCGCCCGGCTCACCCCGAAGGTGGCGAGCCTGCGCGTCCCGCGCCGCGGAGGAGCGGGGGAGAGCCTCGGCTCGGGCGTGGTCTTCACCGGCGATGGGTTCCTGCTGACTAACGCGCACGTGGTCGGGCGCGCCAACGCGGGCACGGCCTCGTTCGCCGACGGCACGTCGGCCCCGTTCCGGGTGGTGGGTGCGGACCCGCTGTCCGACCTGGCGGTGCTGCGCGCCAACGGGGACACTCCGGAGCCGGCCGAGCTCGGCGAAGCCGACCAGCTCGTCGTCGGGCAGCTCGTGGTCACGGTCGGTAATCCGCTGGGCCTGGCCGGTTCCGTCACGGCCGGGGTGGTCAGCGCGCTCGGCCGGTCCCTGCCGGCGCGCGGGCGCGTGATCGAGGACGTCATCCAGACCGATGCGGCCCTCAACCCGGGCAACTCAGGCGGGGCGCTGGCCGATGCGGACGCGCGCGTGGTCGGCATCAACACCGCCGTGGCCGGCGTCGGCCTGGGCATGGCGGTCCCGGTGAACGGCACGACCCGGCGGATCATCACCGCGCTCATGGCCGATGGCCGGGTCCGGCGCGCCTACCTGGGCCTGGCCATGATGCCGGGCCCGGTGCCCGCGGCCTGGCGCGAGCGTCTGGGCCGGAACACCGGGCTGCTCATCGCCCAGGTAATGGGCAGCGGTCCCGCCGAACGGGCCGGGCTGCGCGCTGGAGACCTGCTGCTCACCGTCGCGGGCAAGCCGGTGGCGGTCGCCCAGGACCTGCAGCGGCTGATGTTCGCCGAGGCGATCGGGCATCCCCTCCCGATCACCGTCATGCGCAACGGCGCGCTGGTCGACGTCATCGCCGAGCCCACCGAACTGGTCGCCGCCTGAGCTCGGCCCGCTGAGTTCGCGCCCTCCTGACCCACACGTCTCGAGGACCTCACGGAGCTCTAGAACATCGCACAGAGGCGCGTTTTGCGGGAGGATCCGGGCTTGTGGGAGGGTTTGGTGCATCCGGGTACACCAGATCCTCCCAGAAGCCCAAATACTCCCCGATAACCCGAGACAGCTCTGTCCGGTTTGCGCCTTACGTCACATTTTGACCGGTACAGCGCTGACGCGCGCCCGCCGACCGGGTCCCAGCCCGCCGGCTTGTCACCGGGATTTCCGGCCCGCCATGATGAGGTCATGATGAGCCACGAACCGGTGCGCGCGCCGCGCGGCCCGCAGCGCAGCTGCCAGGGATGGCCGCAAGAAGCGGCGATGCGCATGCTGATGAACAACCTCGATCCCGAGGTAGCCGAACATCCCGACCAGCTCATCGTCTACGGCGGCTCCGGCCGCGCCGCCCGCAGCTGGGACGCCTACGCCGCGATCGTCGCCATCCTGAAGGAACTCAAAGACGACGAGACGCTGCTGGTCCAGTCGGGCAAGCCG
>JASHYW010000240.1 GCA_030042885.1 Streptosporangiaceae bacterium
GGTCCGGGTACAGTGAGCCCGACGGCTCCGGCCGGGCCGGACCCCCGGCCCACCCCGATGACTCGCGTGGCCTCACCCCGCGCCGGGAACGCATCAGGTCCGCCCTGGGAGCTGTCCCGCCAGACCGGGCCGCTTCCGGTGGTACCCGGCGACGCCGATCCAGGGTCGCAGGCCACCGGCGAGAGCGCGGACGGGGACGTGAACGGGCTGCCGCGGCGGGTCAGGCAGGCCAGTCTGGCGCCCCAGCTTCGCGCCGATCCGCCGCACCGCCTGACCTCGGCGGCCGCCAGACCCGGTCCGGTCGGCGGGCCCACGCCGAACGAGATCCGCCAGACCATGTCGGCGCTTCAGCGTGGCTGGCAGGAGGGGCGGTCGCACGACCCGGTGCCGGGTGGCGGCCCGCTTCTGGAGTCCAGTGGCCAGGGCCCGTCTCGCGTCGCCGGAGACCAGCAGCCAGCAGCGGCCGACGAGCACCGGAGGGAATCGGATGGAGCCTGATATCGGCACGGCGCACGGTGCCGGCCAGCTCGACTGGCTGCTCGATGATCTCGTGCGACGCGTCGTGCACATCACCAAGGCCGTCATCTTGTCCCAGGACGGCATGACGCTCGGCGCCTCGGAGACACTGGAGCGCGACGACGCCGAGCACCTGGCCGCCCTGGCCGCCGGATTCCAGTCGCTGGCTCGCGGCGCCAGCCGGCATTTCGGCGGCGGCGCGGTCCGGCAGACGGTCATCGAGATGGAGTCGGGATTCCTGCTGGTGACCGCAGCCGGGAGCGGAGCGTGCCTTGCGGTCATCACCGGGCCGGGCGCCGACCTGGGCCTGGTCGCGTACGAGATGGCCGTCCTGGTCAGGCGGTCCGGGGAGCACATCAGGGTCAATACGCGCGCGACCGCCTTGAGCGGCTCGGATTAAGAGGGGCCATGCCGTCCCACGACGAACGATGGCTGGACGCCGAGGCCGGGCCGGTGGTCCGGCCGTACGCGCTGACCGGTGGCCGGACCAGGCACACCGGCGAATCGTTCGACCTGGTCGCCACCGTGACCGCCACCCGCGCCTTCGCCGACCTGGCCACGCTGGCGCCCGAGCACCTCAGCGTGCTCCAGCTCGCCCGCGCGCGGACGACCGTGGCCGACATCGCCTCCGACGTCGACCTCCCGCTCGGCGTGGTCCGGGTCATCCTCGCCGACCTGCGGGAACTCGGCCTGGTTGCGATCGGCGCCCCGGTCGTGATGGCGGAGCGGATCGACAAGCACACTCTCAGGAGGTCCTCAATGGACTACGGGGCCTCTGATCCCGCCGGCGGGAACCCGAAACCCCCGGCGCAATACCGCGCCATCAAGATCCTCCTGGCCGGAGGGTTCGGGGTGGGCAAGACCACGCTGGTCGGAGCGGTCAGCGAGATCAGGCCGCTGCGTACCGAGGAGCTCCTCAGCGAGGGCAGCCTCCGCACGGACAGCACGGCCGGGGTCGAGGGCAAGACCACCACGACGGTGGCCATGGACTTCGGCCGGATCAGCCTGCGCGGCGATCTCGTGCTCTACCTGTTCGGCACGCCCGGCCAGCAGCGGTTCTGGTTCATGTGGGATGAACTCGCCATCGGAGCCCTAGGGGCGGTGGTCCTGGCCGACACCCGGCGGCTGGCGGACAGCTTTCCCGCCATCGACTATTTCGAGCGCAGGGAGATACCGTTCATCGTGGCGCTGAACTGCTTCGACGGCGCCCGCCGGTACGACATCGAAGACGTCAGAACGGCCCTGGACCTGGAGCCCGATCTGCCGATCATCCTGTGCGACGCGCGGAGCAGGGAGTCGGCCAAGCAGGTGCTGATCACCCTGGTCGAGCACGTCATGGAGACCGCGTCCGAGGAGCCGGTGTCAGGGATCGCGTAGCACGGCCCAGACCGCCTTGCCGTGGCCGGCGATGGGGCTCCAGCCCCACACGTGGCTGAGGGCACTGACGATCTGCAGGCCGCGGCCGCTCTCCCCGCCCCAGTCGGGCCGCCGTGGCATGGGCGTCTCGTTCCCGGGGTCGACGACGGCCAGCATGACCTCGCCCGTGCGCCTGAGCACGCAGAGCCGCAACACCGTCATCCCGGGGCCGGGGCCGCCGCGCGTCAGTCCGGCCCGTGTGCCGTGCAGGACAGCGTTCACCACCAGTTCGTCGACGATCATCTCGGCGTCGTCGGCCAGCGCCTCAAGGCCCCAGCAGGTCAGCAGGTCACGGACGAACCGACGGGCGGTCCTGGCCTCCTCCGGCCGGGCGCTCAGGGTCCGGCTCGTCACCGCGGGAGTCTCCCACCAAGCAGATGGCACCGGCAGCAGCCGCGGCATGCCGTCCGAAACCGGGGGCCACGAGACGGCTAGGTCGTCGTCGTCATCTCCGCTACCGGTCGCGACACTCAGATGCGCCAACGCAACAGCTTCCTGCATGTCATGGGGCAAAAAAAACCATTGCCCATCACCGTGTTAACTGCGTGCCTAGGGGACATGCTGCCTGATATATTGTGCAAATGCAAGGCCAGATGCACGTTCATTAGCTTTGTGCACAGGTCTCCGGACAGGCGCACGGGGGCTAAAGACAGTTGAAGCGCATCCAGGCACTCGCTTACTACTTGCATACCGGAAATTACAGCGAGTGAATTCCCGCGGTCTGGGCGGGTTGAGACTGTCGGAAGGGGAATTGAAGGATGGTCACGACGTACAACGGCATGCCCGCCGGCGAACTCGGAGACGTTCGCTGGCGGAAGAGCCAGCACAGTAACCCCAACGGCGCGTGCGTGGAACTGGCCGCGCTGCCGAGCGGCGAGATCGCCATGCGGAACTCGCGTTTCCCGATCGGGCCCGTCCTGGTCTACACTCAGGCAGAGATCACCGCATTCCTGGCCGGGGCCAAGGACGGCGAGTTTGACCACATACTGAGCGAAGTGGGCAAGCTTACTCGCCAGTAGCACGGCGGCCGGCCGACATGCGGCGACACGTTAATAACAGGCTGACAAACGTGGCCCTCGTGACCTGCGAGAGCACGGAGAGATCAGGGCTTGCGCTGAATTGTCACGGAAGCCCCTTCCGCAGGCATGAGATCACATGGGAGACTGGTCCACACCCCGCCAGGCTCAGGGTACGACGATGCGAGGAGTGCCGATGGTCTCATCAGAAGACTCGGCCTGGGATGTTCCCCCCAGCATTTTCGGCACGCGCGCCGGCGGGCCCACCGTCCAGCGCCTGGTGCTCGGCGGCCAGCTCCACAGGCTCCGTGAGGAGCGCGGAATCAGCGCCGAACAGGCCGCCGAGGCCATCCGGGGCTCGCATTCCAAGATCAGCCGTATGGAACACGGACGGGTCGGGTTCAAGGAACGCGATGTAGCCGACCTGCTCACGCTGTATGGCGTGACCGACAGCGAAGAGCGCGCCGCGCTGCTGAACCTGGCCCGGGAGGCGAACACTCCCGGATGGTGGCACGCCTACTCGGACATCCTGCCCCAGTGGCTGGAGCCGTACGTGGGTCTCGAGGCCGCGGCGTCTGTCATCCGTACGTATGAGGTCCAGTTCGTTCCGGGACTGCTGCAGACCGAGGACTACGCCCGGACCCTGATCCGCCAGGGCGCGGCGGTCAGCGAGGAAGAGGTCAGCCGCCGGGCCGAGCTGAGGGTCAGCCGCCAGGAGGTCCTCAGCGGCCCGCACCCGCCGCAGCTGTGGGCGGTCGTCGATGAGGGCGCGCTGCGGCGGCCGGTCGGCGGCCGGGAGGTCGTCCGCAAGCAGCTCGAGCACCTGGTGGTGATGGCGGAGCATCCCTCGGCCACCCTGCAGATCCTGCCGTTCACCGCGGGGCCGCACTCCGCCATGGGCGGCCCGTTCACGATCCTGCGGTTCGCCGAGCCCGACCTGCACGACGTGGTGTACATCGAGCAGCTGACGAGTGCGCTGTACCTGGACAAGCCGTCCGAGGTGGACAGCTACCTCGAGGTCATGGAGCAGCTCTGCCTGCAGGCCGAGCCCGCGGGCAACACCGTCAAGATCCTCAGCCACATCCTCGCCGAGACCTGACCCCCGGGATTACGGCGAATGGCCGCGGCGCAAGCCGCGTTCGTGCGGCCCGCGAGGGGCCTTCAGGCCCCTCCGGCCGCGCGACATTACGGCGAGGTACCGCAGCGGGGCGCGAAGCGCACCGGGGGGTTCCGGGGGGTCGTCCCCCCGGGCTAACACCTCTAGGACCTGGAACGCCTCGGCCAGGCGGCCTTCGGGGAGGCCGCCCAGCGCGGCGGCGTGGGTGAGCCAGCCCCTGATGCGTTCCTCGAGATCGTCCATGTGCCCCGTCTGGCTCTGGTGGGAGCGCAGGGCGGCGATCTTCCGGCCGAACGTGGCGGTCACGTCGACGAAATGCGTCGGTGACGGTGACCCGGAGATCCAGACTTCGCGGACCGTCCAGGGGGCCAGGGCCTCGCGGTCGCGCAGCTCGGGGAAGGCGAACGGGTTGCGGGCGTCCGGATACACGGCATCCAGGGCCGCGGAGCCGACCGCGCGGTGGTCGGGGTGGCTGGCGGGCATGCGCGCGTAGTTCCGCTCGGGGCTCGGGCAGACCACCCGGCCGGGGCGGACCTGCCTGATCACCCGGGCCAGGTCCCGGCGCAGGTCGAGCGTGGCCTCGACCCGGCCGTCCGGGTAGCCGAGGAAACGCACGTCATGCACGCCCACGCACTTGGCCGCGGCGACCTGCTCGGCCCGGCGCAGGGCCGGCACCTCGGCGCGGGGGAAGTCCTCGTCGAGGCCGCCCGCGTCGCCATCGGTCACCACGCAGTAGGTGACCTCGATGCCCGCGTCTGTCCACCGCGCGATCGTCCCCGCGACGCCGAAGTCGACGTCATCGGGATGCGCGGTGATGGACAGGATCCGGGCGACCTCGGCGTCATCGAGCACGCCCGCCATCCTAACCTGGGGTCATTCAAGGAGATGCGCACGCGGCGGGGCGGGTCTACAGTGGCCGCTGTGGATCCGGCGGCCGGGCTGGTTACCCCGGGCGGGGCGGCGGGCTGTGGCTGCGGATGATCTTCCCGCTAGGGCTGCGGGCCTGGCTGGTGCCGTCGGGGTGGACGGTCAGCGCCCAGCCCAGCTCGTGCAGCACGACATGGTGGTGCCACCAGCAATAATCCTTGAGGTTCGTGAGGCTGGTGCGGCCGCCGTCGGCCCGGTGCACCACGTGGTGCGGCTCGCAGCCGGCCGCGGGCTGGTCGCAGCCGCCCGGGTACTGACACGTCTGGTCCCGCAGCGCCACCAGCCGACGCAGGTGCGCGGGGATCTGGCCGGTCTGCCCGACGTCCAGCGGCAGCGACGGC
>JASHYW010000241.1 GCA_030042885.1 Streptosporangiaceae bacterium
TCGAGCTGTCGCAGGGCATGGAGTCGCAGATCAACCTGCCCTACATCTCCCACTCGGCTGACGGCCCGCTGCACCTGGACAACAAGCTGACCCGGGCGGAGTTCCAGCGGATGACCTCCGACCTGCTCGACCGCTGCAAGGGCCCGTTCCAGCAGGTCATCAAGGACGCGAGCATCAAGCTCGACGACATCCACCACGTGGTGCTGGTCGGCGGGGCCACCCGGATGCCCGCGGTGGTCGACCTGGTCAAGTCGCTGACCAACGGCAAGGAGCCGAACAAGGGCGTCAACCCGGACGAGGTCGTCGCCGTCGGCGCCTGCCTGCAGGCCGGCGTGCTCAAGGGCGAGGTCAAGGACGTCCTGCTGCTCGACGTGACCCCGCTGTCGCTGGGCATCGAGACCAAGGGCGGCATCTTCACCAAGCTGATCGAGCGGAACACGACGATCCCGACCAAGCGCTCGGAGATCTTCACCACCGCCGAGGACAACCAGCCGTCGGTGCAGATCCAGGTCTTCCAGGGCGAGCGTGAGATCGCCGCCTATAACAAGAAGCTCGGCATGTTCGAGCTGGCCGGCATCGCGCCCGCGCCGCGGGGCGTGCCGCAGATCGAGGTCACCTTCGACATCGACGCCAACGGCATCGTCAACGTCTCCGCCAAGGACCTGGGCACCGGCAAGCAGCAGTCGGTCACGATCACCGGCGGGTCCGCGCTGCCCAAGGACGACATCGAGAAGATGGTCCGCGACGCGGAGCAGTACGCCGAAGAGGACCGCAAGCGCCGCGAGGAGGCCGAGATCCGCAATCAGGCCGACACGCTGGTCTACAGCACCGAGAAGTTCCTCGGCGAGAACGAGGACAAGGTGCCCGAGGACATCAAGTCCGAGGTGCGCGAGGCGATCGCCGAGGTCAAGAAGGCGCTGGAGAGCAACGACACCGACGCCATCAAGTCGGCCAGCGAGCGGGCCGCGCATGTCAGCCAGAAGATGGGCACCGCCATCTACCAGCAGGCCCAGGCGGCGCAGGCCAGCGCGCAGTCCGGCTCGGCCGGCGGCGGCAGCCAGACCCCGCCCGAGGACGAGGTCGTCGAGGCGGAGATCGTCGACGAGGGCGACAGCGAGGGCGGAGCGGCCTGATGCCAGCATCGGAGGAGACGGGTTCCGGCCCGGTCATCCACGACCGCCGGCGCATTGACCCGGTGACCGGTCAGGTCAGGGGGAAGCACGCGGCGTCAAAGCCGGCCGGCACCACCGGTGCCGGCCGGCCGTCGGCCAGCGCCCCCGGGCCTGGCGAGGCGAAGGGCGGCAAGGACGGCGAGGCCGCCCTGGAGACGCAGGAGCCGCAGGAGGCGCAGGAGGTGCAGGAGGTGCAGGAGGCCGGCATGGAGGTTCTGGAGGGCATCCTTGAGGAGCTGCCCGCCGCGGAAGGGCCGGCCGGCCAGCAGCAAGCCGAGGCCGAGGCGCGGCTTGCGGAGCGGACCGCTGACCTGCAGCGCCTGCAGGCCGAGTACGCCAACTACCGCAAGCGCGTGGACCGGGACCGGGCGGCCGTACGCGAGCAGGCCGTGGCCGGCACGCTGGCCGGGCTGCTCCCGGTTCTCGACGCCATCGACCAGGCGCGGGAACACGGCGAGCTGTCGGGAGGCTTCAAGTCGGTCGCTGACACGCTTCAGGCCGCGCTCGGCCGGCTCGGCCTGGTGGTCTACGGCGAGAAGGGCGATCCGTTCGACCCCAAGATCCATGAGGCGCTGACCCACACCTATTCGCCTGACGTCGCCGAGGACACGTGCGTCGAGATCCTGCAGCCCGGCTACAAGGTCGGGGACAAGATCCTGCGGCCGGCCAGGGTCGCCGTCGCCGAGCCGGCGACCGGGCCTGACGGCGCCAGCAACGAAGCCGCATGGCCTTCGGGCGAGGAAGGAAACTAGACAAGCCCAGCAAGGGCTTGAGCGAGCTGAAGAGGCGCGGCGTCGCCTGGACTGCGGAGCGAGGAACGAGCGACGGGGGCCCGCCGCAACAGGCGGCCCGGCCAGCAAGGCGCCGCCTGAAGGCGCCCCGGAGGCGAGCGGAAGACAGGGCGCGATGAGCACGAAGGACTTCCTCGAGAAGGATTACTACAAGACCCTGGGGGTCTCCAAGACGGCGAAGCCTGCCGAGATCAAGGCGGCGTACCGCAAGCTGGCCCGCAAGTACCACCCGGACGCGAACAAGGGCAACGCCTCGGCCGAGGACCGCTCCAAGGAGATCTCCGAGGCTTACTCGGTGCTGTCCGACGAGAAGCGGCGCAAAGAATATGACGACGCCCGCTCGCTGTTCGGCGGCGGTTTCCGGGTGCCGACCGGAAGCCGGACCGGTGCCGGGGGCTTCGGCTTCGACCTCGGCGACATCTTCAGCGGCGCCGGGGACGCCGCAGGCGGCCTGGGCGACCTGTTCGGCGGCGTGTTCGGCCGCGGCCGGAGCACCGCCCAGAACAGGCCGCGGCGGGGCGCCGACGTCGAGACCGAGACCACGCTGAGCTTCAGCGACGCGATCGACGGCACCACGGTGGCGCTGCGGCTGACCGGAGAAGGCCCGTGCCCGACCTGCCATGGCACCGGGGCCAAGGCGGGCACCGTGCCCCGGGTGTGCCCCGTCTGTGACGGAACCGGCCAGTCGAGCAGGAACCTCGGTACGTTCGGGATTTCCGAGCCTTGTAAGGAGTGCCGCGGCCGCGGCCTGGTGGTGGACGACCCCTGCCCGGCCTGCTCGGGCAGCGGCCGGGCCATGAGCTCGCGGACCATTCAGTCGCGCATCCCGGCCGGCGTAGCGGACGGCCAGCGGATCAAGATCGCCGGCAAGGGCGCGCCCGGAGAGCGCGGCGGGCCGCCCGGCGATCTGTACGTCCGCGTGCACGTGAAGCCGCATCCGGTGTTCGGCCGGTCGGGTGACAACCTCACGGTGACCGTGCCCGCCACGTTCGCCGAGCTTGCCCTCGGCGCGGAGGTCAAGGTGCCCGCGCACCGCGGCGCACCGGTGACGGTGCGGATTCCGCCAGGCACCCCGAACGGACGGACGTTCAGGGTTCAGGGCAAGGGAGTGCGCCGCAAGGACGGGACGACCGGCAGCCTGCTGGTCACCGTCGAGGTGATGGTGCCGCAGAACCTGAACGTCAAGGCCCGCAGCGCCATCGAGGACCTGCGTGAGGCCACGGCCGGCCAGGACCCGCGTGAGGAACTCCTCGAGCGGGCGAAGCAGGCCTGAGAGGAGGCCACGACATGACCAGCCCATATGAGCACTCGGATGACCTGCCTGTCTACGTCATCTCCGTGGCCGCCCAGCTCTCCGGCATGCACCCGCAGACGCTCCGGGCCTACGACCGGCTCGGCCTGGTGTCCCCGGGCCGTAGCGCCGGCCGGGGCCGGCGCTACTCGATGCGGGACATCCTGGCGCTGCGCGAGATCCAGCGGCTGTCGCAGGAAGAGGGCGTGAACCTGTCCGGCATCAAGCTGATCCTGGACCAGCACCGGGAACTGGAGCAGGCCCGCAGGCTGATCGCCGAGCTGCACGCCGAGGTCGCGCAGCTACGCGTCGAGCTGGAGTCGACCCGGGCGGTAGCGGCCCGTCTGGCCGAGCTGCGCCGGGGAGGCACTGACACAAGATCCGGGCTCGTGCCCGTGCGGAGCGCGCGGGTGGCGGTCTGGGAACCGATGACTGGGCAGCCCAGCGGGACTGGGCAGCCCAGAGGAGATAAGTAGATGGATGACAAGCTGACCCTCAAGAGCCAGGATGCGCTGTCCACTGCGGTGCGTCAGGCCGCGGCGGACGGCAGCCCGCAGGTCGACGCGCTGCACCTGCTCCTGGCCCTGGTCGAACAGGCGGACGGCACGACCGCTCCGCTGCTGCGGGCCGTCGGCGCCGACCCGGCGCTGGTCGGCAAGCAGGCCACCGAGCGCCTGGCCCGGCTGCCGCGCGCTCGCGGCGCGACGCTCAGCGCGCCGGAGATGTCCCGGCCGCTGCTCTCGGCGATCGCCACGGCTTCGAGCCGGGCCAAGCAGCTCGGCGACGAGTACATCTCCACCGAGCACCTGCTTGTCGGCCTGACCGCGGACGGCGGTGACGCGAAGGCCATCTTGTCGGCCGCGGGCGCGACGCCCGAGGCGCTGCTCGAGGCCTTCAGCCAGATCCGCGGCAGCGCGCGGGTCACCAGCCAGGACCCGGAGGGCACGTACAAGGCGCTGGAGAAGTACGGTGTCGACCTGACCAAGATGGCCCGGGACGGCAAGCTGGACCCGGTCATCGGCCGGGATACCGAGATCAGGCGCGTCATCCAGGTGCTGTCCCGCCGGACGAAGAACAACCCGGTGCTGATCGGCGAGCCTGGCGTGGGCAAGACCGCGGTCGTGGAGGGCCTCGCGCAGCGGATCGTGGCCGGCGACGTCCCCGAATCGCTCCGCGGCAAGCGGCTGGTCGCGCTCGACCTCGGCTCCATGGTGGCCGGCGCGAAATACCGCGGCGAGTTCGAGGAACGCCTCAAGGCCGTGCTGAACGAGATCAGGCAGAGCGAAGGCCAGGTGGTCACGTTCATCGACGAGCTGCACACGGTGATCGGCGCGGGGGCCGCCGAGGGTGCCATGGACGCGGGCAACATGCTCAAGCCGATGCTGGCCCGCGGCGAGCTGCGCATGATCGGCGCCACCACGCTCGATGAGTACCGGGAGCGCATCGAGAAGGACCCGGCGTTCGAGCGCCGGTTCCAGCAGGTGCTCATCGGGGAACCTTCCGTCGAGGACACGATCGCGATCCTGCGCGGACTGAAGGGCCGCTACGAGGCCCATCACCAGGTGCAGATCTCCGATGCGGCGCTGGTCGCCGCCGCGGTCCTGTCCGACAGGTACATCACCGCGCGGTTCCTGCCGGACAAGGCCATCGACCTGGTCGACGAGGCCGCCTCCCGGCTGCGGATGGAAATCGACTCCCAGCCGGTCGAGATCGATGAGCTGCGGCGCGCCGTGGACCGGATGAAGATGGAAGAGCTCGCACTGGCCAACCAGGAAGACGCGGCGAGCAAGGAGCGGCTCGGGCGGCTGCGCGCCAGCATGGCCGACCGGCAGGAGCAGCTGAACGCCCTGGTGGCGCGCTGGGAACAGGAGAAAGCGAGCCTGAACAAGGTCGGAGAGCTGAAGAAGCGGCTCGATGACCTCGAGGGGCAGGCCGAGCGCGCGCAGCGTGACGGCGACTACGAGGCCGCGTCCCGGCTGCTGTACGGGGAGATACCCGCGGTCAAGGCCGAGCTGGACGACGCCACGAGCACCACGGCTCGTTCAGCGACGTCAGAAGGCGGAGCCGGGGCGGGCGGAATCCCCGCTACGGCACCCATGGTGAAGGAGGAGGTCGGCCCCGATGACGTCGCTGACGTGGTGTCATCGTGGACCGGCATCCCGGCCGGGCGCCTGCTCGAGGGGGAGACCGCCAAGCTGCTGCGGATGGAAGAAGAGATCGGCAAGCGCGTGGTCGGCCAGAACCGCGCCGTGCAGGCCGTCTCCGACGCGGTCCGCCGGGCCCGGGCCGGGGTGTCCGACCCCGACCGGCCGACCGGCTCGTTCCTGTTCCTCGGGCCGACCGGCGTGGGCAAGACCGAGCTGGCCAAGGCGCTCGCCGAGTTCCTGTTCGACGACGAGCGGGCCATGGTCCGGATCGACATGAGCGAGTACTCAGAGAAGCACTCGGTGGCCAGGCTGATCGGCGCGCCGCCGGGCTACGTGGGCTACGAGGAAGGCGGTCAGCTCACCGAGAAGGTGCGGCGCAGGCCCTACTGCGTGGTGCTGCTCGACGAGGTGGAAAAGGCGCACCCGGAGGTGTTCGACGTCCTGCTCCAGGTGCTCGACGACGGGCGGCTCACCGACGGCCAGGGCCGCACGGTGGACTTCAGGAACACCATCTTGGTGCTCACCTCGAACCTGGGGTCCCAGTTCATCGCGGACCCGTCCTTCGGTGACGAGACGGCCAAGCGGGACGCGGTGATGGCCGCGGTCCGGTCGGCCTTCAAGCCCGAGTTCCTGAACCGGCTCGACGACGTGATCGTCTTCGACGCCCTGTCCACCAGCGAGCTCACCCAGATCGTCGACCTGCAGATCGAGCGGCTGGACGCCCGGCTGGCGGGCCGGCGGCTGACGCTGATCGTGACCCCCGCGGCGAAGGAATGGCTGGCGATGACCGGATTCGACCCGGTGTACGGGGCCAGGCCGCTGCGCCGCCTGGTCCAGTCCGCGGTCGGCGATCAGCTCGCCCGCGCCCTGCTGGCCGGAGAGATCACCGACGGAGATCAGGTGACGGTCGACGTGGACGAGGCCAAGGACACGCTCATCGTGCAGCGGACCGAGCCGGCCGTGCGGTAACCGGACCACGGCACGAGGGTCCGGGTTCTGCTGGCAAGATTCAAACTCCCGCCGCGGGCCCGTTCCGGAGACCCCTTTGTGCCCTTCTGCTGTCGAGCATCTTGTCGTAGTCGTCTTCGGCCAGGCCGAGGTCGACGCGGATCCGGTACCGCAGCCGGAGCAGCAGCGGCAGCTCGGCCTGGTCGTCGCCGCGCAGGCAGGCGTCCACGCCCGCGGTGGCCCAGTCAAGCGCGCCGGCCAGGTCACCCTGCTCGGTGAGCAGTTCGGCTACCAGGTCGCAGGTGCGCGGCGCTGCCCTGCCGCCAGAGTCCGTCAGCTCGCGGAGCAGGGCACCGGCTTCGGCTGGCCGGCCCAGCGCGAACATCGCGCGGGCCATCGGGACCCTGGGGTCATCGGACGTCGGGCCCGCGTCGGCGATCGCCGCGCGGAACTCGTCGGCCGCAGTCGCCGGCTCGTCGGCGAGCAGCCACTGCTCACCCGCTCGCATGTGGGCTTCGGCCCGGGACATCCCGCTCGGCGATGCCTGTACCGCCAGCCGGCTCATCCGCACCGCGGCCCGCTTGTGATTGCCCGTCCGGACCGCCATGACCTCGATCGCGTCGAAGAGCTCACCGGACAGCGCAACCACCACGTTTCAGAACGTACCCGCCGAGACGATGCACAATCAGGGTGCCTGCCCGCTTTACCGGCGAGTACGCTCGAGCGCGTCCCAGAAGCCACGGCGCAGCGCATGCCGGACCTCATCGTGGAGCAGGAAGTCGATCGGGAGCGCCGAGCCCTGCAGCAGCCTGGCCTCGAGATCCGACGGCATCCGCGGCTTCCTGGCCAGCACCGCCTCCAGCCACAGCGCCGGGGCGTCCCTGGCCACCGAGGCGCCGAACTCCTGCCCTTCCTCGTGTGCGGCCTGCACGGCGTCCGCGAGCGAGACCCCGGCCCCGGTTCCCCCGGGAACCCCGGAGCCCGCTGGCTGGTAGCCGGATCCTGGGGTTCCGAGGGGCGGCACCGATGCGGCGACCGGCTGCGGGCCGCTGTAGGGGGCGCTTCTGGCTGACCCCTGGCCCTGCCCGCCGTGCGGCCCGGACGGCATGGGCCCCATCGCCCCCGTCGGCCCCTGGCCTGAGGACCGTGACGGCAGCCGCCTCAGCTGCCCGGGGGAAGGCTGCGCCTCCGTCCCCGGACCGCCCGGACTCCCCTGACTGCCCGGGTGCCCGGGGACCCCGGAAAGCCCCGAGACACCCGGCAGCCCCGGAGCCGTCTCGGGCGCGGCCGGCTGACCCTGCGGGTAACCGGAGACGTCCTCGGAGGAACGAGACCGTGCGCCCGGGCCCGGCGCGGCCGGCTCCTGCCGCTCCTGGCGACCTCGCGCGGGCGGGCTGGGCGCAGCGTAGAGATCCTGCCGGGCCGGCGAGGCCGCCTCGCCGTTGGCGCCCTGCATCGCCCGGTCCTGATGAGACCTGTCCTCGCGCGACCTGTCGTCGCGAGCCCTGTCCTCGCGGGATCTGTCCTCGCGAGTGGGGCGTTCCTCCCGCGCGGCGGACCTGGGCAGCTGCGGCGCGGGCCGCTGGTACTCCGCCACCACGGGCGCGGTGTAGATCGCGGGCGGTGCGTGGTTTCCCGATCCCGTGGGCAGTTGCTGATAGGACCCCACGCCGGACACCGACGAGTGGCCGTTGGCCAGCGTCCTGCCCGGCGTTCGCTCCGCGTCATCCGGCTCGTCCGCATG
>JASHYW010000242.1 GCA_030042885.1 Streptosporangiaceae bacterium
GAGGCGTTCGGCCAGGCGGTGGACGCCGTGGCCGCCGCGACCGTGACGCTCCTGGACCACCTGGAGGTCCGCTCACCCCGGGCCTCCTGAGCGGCGCGCCCCTCGGGCCACCCGTTCTAGACCGGCCGCTGGCCGCCGGGCCCGCGCCCGCGGCAGACCTGACCGCAGCGCCTACGGCCGCGGCAGGTACACCGTCGCGCCGGCCGCCCGGCCGCGCAGTCCGGCCGACACGCGCGCGGACATGAACGACGGCAGGTAGCTGTCCAGGTCACCGGGATCGACGAACCGGTAGTCGTCGAGTTCTTCGGCCTGCAACCGGATCTGGACCCCATCGTCCAGCAGGCCGCCGTCGAAGACGAAGTGCACGATCGGCTTGGGCCGGTCACCCTCGGGCGGCGCCCAGTCGATGACCAGCAGCAGTCCCGGGGCGATGTCGATGCCGGTCTCCTCGGCGACCTCGCGGCGGCAGCCTGCGTGCGGCGGCTCACCGTGCTCGAGGATGCCACCGGGCAGTGACCAGTGGTTGCGGTAGTTCGGCTTGACCAGCAGGACCTGGCCGGCCCGGTTGGTGAACAGCGCGGCCGCGGTGCCGTACATGGTCGGCAGCCGGGCGTACCACTCCCTGGCTGAGCCCAGGGCGGCGTGCGAGCCGGGGGCGGGGTCAGCGTCGGTACCGGTGGGGTCGGGCACGGACACGACCTTACCGGGCCGAGCGCGCCACGAGCGCGGTACCGGTAGCCTGAGCCCATGCACACACCGGGTGACGACGCGCCTGAGGCCGAGGAGAGCCGGGTCGAGTTCTATGTCACCACCGACACATCGGCCGCCCCGCACAAGGCCGGCGAGGCCAGGCTGTACGTTATGTACGACGCGGCCAAACCCGACGGCGGCAAGCTGTACTTCACCGAGGCCGAATGGGAGGCGTTCGTGCTCGGGGTCAAGGACGGCGAGTTCGACCTCGACGAGTCGGGCAATCTGCCGTAGTGCCCGTAGCCCCCCGTGACGGCGTGGCGGCTAGGCCGGCTTGTTGGGCCCGCCCGGGTTGACCTGCGACGGCCCCGGGTTGACCTGCGACGGCGATGACACCGGGGTCGGCTTGGCCGCGTGAAGCACCGCGGCCCAATCGGTCGCGAGATCCGGCGCGGTGGCGGCCGCCCGCCCGGCCACGATGGTGGACTGGGTCCTGCTCCCGACGATGATGCCCACCTGCTGGCACCCGCTGGCGGCATAGGTGTATCTGGCCAGCACCAGGCTGCCGTCGTAGAACACGCCAGCGTAATCGGTCCCGAAGTCGGCCGGGCAGTGCAGCACCCCCGACGGGGCATAGGGGTGAGTGACCGCGTCGCAGAAGTCCCGGAACAGCGCGCGCACCAGCGTCGGCTGGCGGTTGGTGACCAGGAGCGAGCCGCTTGGCCGCGGCAGCACCAGGTGCGTGAGCCGGCTGATGGTGACCATGGTCGCCTGGTCCACGCTGGCGCAGCCGACCTGGGGCGCCGCCGTCGCCGGAGCCGCGGCGGCCGCCGCCGCGCCGGGCCCCGCCAGAGTCGAGGCACCCCCGCCGGCCGGGATCGAGCCCGCCACCGAGCCGCACCCGGCCAGCGCCGCACCCAGCAGGCCCCACCCGGCCGCCACGACAAGCCCGCGGTGTACCTGTCGTCGAGACATCATGCCGGTTTGACGCGCCCCGGGCGTCATCCGTTCCGCCGCGGCTCCAGGTGGGTCTCAGAGCACGCCCGCCGCGATGGCCACCCCCACCTCGATAAGCAGGACGCTCGTTCACCCCGGCCCCGCCCTCACCACAGCCTGGTCGGAGCCGCCCCCTCCAGGCGCAGTAGCAGTTCCTTGCGTTCCAGGCCGCCGCCGTATCCGGTCAGGCTGCCGTCGCTGCCGATCACCCGGTGGCAGGGCACGATGACCGAGATCGGGTTGGCCCCGTTGGCCAGGCCCACCGCGCGCGCCGCGACAGGCCTCTTGCCCAGTGCCCGGGCGATGTCACCGTAGCTGACCGTACTCCCGTAAGGGATCTTGGTCAGCTCGGTCCACACCGCGAGCTGGAACGGGGTCCCGCTCGGTGCCAGCGGCACGGTGAATTCCTTGAGCTCGCCGGCGAAGTACGCCTCGAGCTGCGCCGCGACCTTACGGAATGGCGCCGGGCTCGGGGTGAGACCGGCCTCGTCGGCGGGACCCTGACCAGCCCGGGCCTGGTGTCGTCGGCCATCCACCATGTAAAGACCCGTCAGGGCGTGCCCGTCGCCGGTCAGCAGCAGAGCGCCGATGGGGGAGCCGACGGTATGCGAAAGGCGCGGGGCATCCAGGTCCGGCGCCACGAACGGGCTCGTCATGGCTGATCCTCTTTCTTTTCCAGAAAGGCCCACAGGTGCTGGACGGCATAGGAGCGCCACGGGCGCCAGCTCTCGGCCAGCCCCGCCGCCTCCCGGGAGGCCCGGGCCCGCGCCGTCGGCCCGGATCCGCCATGCCGGGCCGGCATCGCTCCCAGGCGGCCGAGCGCGCCGCGCACCCCGGCGTCAGCCGGCAGGAACGTGTCGGGATCGGACAGGGCGCGCATCCTGATGTAGCAGGCGGTCCACGGCCCGATGCCGGGCATCGCGAGCAGCTGCGCCTCGGCTCGGTCCCGTTCGGCGCCGGGATCCAGCGACAGCTCGCCGGACGCCAGCGCCGCAGCCAGCCCGTTCAGCGCGGCGGCGCGGGCCCGCGGCATCGGCAGCGCGGCCGGATCGGCCGCGGCCAGGGTCTCCGCGGTGGGGAAGCAGTGGGTCAGCGGGCCCTCGGGCCGCTCGAGCGGCTTGCCGTAGGCGGCCACCAGCCGCTCCCCGAGGCGCCGCGCCGCGGCGATCGATACCTGCTGGCCGAGCACGGCCCGCAGCGCCAGCTCGGCGCCGTCGACATGGCCCGGCACCCGCCGCCCCGGGCAGGCGGCGGCCAACGGCCCGAGAACCGGCCCCGAGGCGGACAGGTACGCGGTGACCGCCTCGGGATCGGCGTCCAGGTCGAGCAGGCGGCGGCAGCGCTGGACCGCGGCCGTGAGGTCGCGGAGGTCCTCGAGCTGCAGCTCGCACTCGACATAGCCGGGGTCGCCGCCGGAGCTCGCGGCCGGGCCGACGGACAAGATCCCGGTCCCGTTCGGCAGCAGCAGGGTCCGCCGGTAGCGGCCACCGTCCACCGATTCCACGCCGGGGATCCCCCGGGCGCCCAGGAACCCGAACATCCTGTCCAGGTCGATCGGCGGCCGGTACGGCAGCCGCAGCCTGATCAGGCCGGGAGCCGCGGGGTCT
The DNA here is from genome assembly GCA_030042885.1 of Streptosporangiaceae bacterium. Next base: position 3,294 of record JASHYW010000242.1, read on the forward strand.
GACAGGTCCCGCCCCCCGGCCAGGCCCAGGACCGCCCGCCGGGCGCCGTGCCGCGCTTGCTGCCCGGCCGTCCGCTGCTCTCGCGCCTCGCGCAACTGAGTCGGTGTCACCGCGAAGACCTCGTGGATGGTCGCGTTGAACTGCCTGATGCTGGTGAATCCGGCCGCGAACGCGATCTCAGACAGCGGCAGCGTCGTGGTCTCGGTCAGCACCCGCGCCGTCTGGGCCCGCTGCGCGCGGGCGATGGCCAGCGGCCCCGCGCCGAGCTCGGCGGTGACCAGCCGGCGCACCTGCCGCTGCTCGTAGCCGAGTCGGCTGGCCAGTCCCTGCACGCCATCGCGGTCGACCACGCCGTCAGCGATGAGCCGCATCGCGCGCCCCACCACGTCGGCCCTGATGTTCCATTCCGGCGAGCCAGGGGAGGCATCCGGGCGGCACCGCTTGCAGGCGCGGAACCCTGCGTCCTGGGCTGCGGCCGCGCTGCGGTAGAACCGCATGTTCTCGCGCTTGGGCGTGATGGCCGGGCACGACGGGCGGCAGTAGATGCCCGTCGAGGTCACGGCGATGAAGAACACGCCGTCGAAGCGCAAGTCCTTGCTCACCGCCGCCTGGTACCGCTGCTCGTCGTCCATCCCGGGCAGTCCCGCGGGCTGGCCACCCTGAGGCGCTCGCCCGCTGGCCGGCGTCATCGCGAAAGTGCTCACGCCCTCTACAATGCCAGCCCCTGCCGGCTGCTACTAGCGGAAATCGGACATCCACCCTCGGGCGCGTGCGGGCCGGGGAACGACCGGTAGGCTCGTGGCGGCAGCCGCCGCAGCGCACCCAGCCCGGCAGGAGCGGTCATGCAGGCCGAAATCAAGGGCACCACCATGCCAGTCCTCGAGGTCACCCTGGAGCCAGGGGAGGAGGTGGTCTCCACCCACGGCGAGTTGTCCTGGATGACCCCGAACATCCAGATGTCTCAGCACATGAGCGGCGGCGGAGCCCCGGAAGGCCATGGCCACCTCATGCAGGGCCTGAAGCGCGTCCTGGGCGGCGGCGGGCTGTTCCTTACCCACTATGCGGCGATGAACGGGGCCGGCATGGTGACGTTCGCGGCCAAGCTGCCCGGTCACATCGTGCCGACCGACATTATGCCCGGCCAGGCGTTGTTCGTGCACCGTCACGGCTGGCTGTGCGGCACGGCCGGCATCACGCCGGGCATCGGGCTGCAACAGACCTTCCGCGGCGGCCTGTGGGGCGGGGACGGGTTCATCCTGCAGAAGCTCGAAGGCCAGGGCCGCGCCTGGATCGAGCTGTCCGGCGAACTGGTGCACTACACGCTGGCCCCGGGCCAGACGCTGATGGTGCACCCCGGGCATGTGGGCATGTTCGAGGGCACCGTGCAGTTCAGCATGACCCAGGTGCCCGGCATCGCGAACGTCGCGTTCGGCGGCGACGGCTTCTTCCTGGTCGCGCTGACCGGCCCGGGCCAGGTCTGGCTGCAGTCGATGCCGCTGCCCGTCCTGGCCTACGCGCTCGAGCCCTACCTGGGCCGGCAGTCCGATCCGCAGGCCGCCGAGACTGGCGCCATCGGCGGCATCATCGGCGGCATCATGCGCGGACAGTAACCAGGCCGATAACTCTTTTTTCCACCTAACGGACCGTAGTACCAGCCTGATGTAACAGCACGTGTTCACATCGGCCTCTAACACCCCTCATCTTCTTCTGAATATCCCGACCGTGACTGTATGTAATAGTTACCTGCAGGATAGATAACTGTGACCCCGTTACCCATTGCATCGAGCGCAACACATATTGTTACACTACAGATGGTAGCGAAATAACTTCGTACCGTGTTTCACCGGATAGTGGGACGATGCCCCGCCATCGGGCCGCCCGAGCTGGCGGGGTATCGTCTCAGATCAGAATCGTATTCGAGGTGTGCGTCGTGGCCAGCAAGTATCCCGACGAAGGCCAATCGGCGAGTGACGACGGCGACTCCGGCGCCGAACTCCCCTTCCGGACGGGCGGCACCGGTCGCACGCCGCCCGCCGAGGCACGCCCCGAACTGCGCGACCGCGACACCTACTACGCGGAGCTACGCTTCGCCGTCCATTGCCAGAGCCGGTCCATCCCTCATCCCCGAGCCGCCCTGGATGACCGGGACACAGATCTCACCAAGCGCCGCCCAGAGGATGAGAGCTGGGACGACATGATCGCCCGCTTCGGCGATACCTGGACCTGAGAGCGGTCGGCGGCGGCCCGGACCCCCTTTCCGGCGCTCGGGCGTCTGGCGCCGCCGCCGACAACCCGTGTGCTTGTTAAATGTTCGGGTTACCCAGATCCCCGCGACGGTCCCGCTAGATCCGCCAGAAGTCGAACCGATCACGCCCGGCCCGGAAGCCGGCCGCCTCGACCACGTCGACCGCCAGCTTGAACTTATCGCCGACCCGCCACGGCTCGTGCGCGTCGCTGCCGAACGACACCGCCCTCCCGCCCGCCTCACGCCACCAGCGCACCAGCTCGGCCGAGGCCAGCGGGCTCTTCGTGTTCACCTCGAGCACCCGGTCGCCGGCGGCCAGGGCCCGCAGCACCGCCCGGTACTCCTCCTCGAAGGCCTGCTCGGTGTACGGTTCCGCGGACTGCGGCCACATCCGGCGGGGGAAGTCCAGGTGCGCCAGTACCTGGAAGATGTCGCTGCCCTCGACCAGCCGGAGCACCTCGGCGAAGTACCGGCGCATCACCTCGTCGGCCGGCATCCGCGGGTACAAGTCGTCCGCGGCCGTCAGCCGCCCGCCGAACGGCACCGCGTGCAGCGAGCCCAGCACCCGGTCAAAGCCGGCTGCGGCGACCACGGCCGCCGCGCTGACTCCCCACAGGTGAGCCTCGCCGATCTCGGCGCCGGACAGGATCCGCAGATCCGGGTAGCGCTCGCGGCACTCCTGCACGGCCGCGAGGTAGCCGGTGACATCGAGCGAGCGCATCCAGGCATAGGGGCGCGGCTCGATGTTCTCCGCGGTGATCCGGTCCCCGTCGGCCGCGACGGTGAAGTCCAGGTGATCGGTGAAGGCCACGGCGGGTATCCCGGCCGCCAGCGCCTGCTCGCAGCTGCGCCTCATGGACGCCGCGGCCGGCGCGTCCCACGACCACTCGCTGTGCACGTGGTTGTCGGGCGGCAGCACGCTGCCCATTCTGCCGTATTGCCCCGGGGGGGCGACCCCCCGGGATCCCCCCGATCACGGGGGGGCTGCCCGCCCCCCCGTTCCCCCCTGGCCCCCCGCCCAGCCGGGCTGGCGCGGCTTGGCCGAGGTGATGACGTAGACCTCGCCCGGTCCTGGATCCGGATCACGAGCTGCGGGCAGGGCGGGCGGTTCTACGAGGCCAGGCGTGTCCGCGGGCTCTGGCGGGGCGTGCTGCT
>JASHYW010000243.1 GCA_030042885.1 Streptosporangiaceae bacterium
TGCGCGCGGCCGTGACCGCGTCCCTGGCGTCCTTGCGTGAGGCCAGCGCGGCGTTGGCCAGGAACCCGCCCTTGTGGTCGGTCACCACGTAGGACCTTCCGCTTTCTGAGCGGGGGAAGGCTCCGCCGATGTACAGCTTGTAGGTTTTCCGCACGGCCAGGCGGGCGGGCGGTGCGGCCGCGGTGTCAGACATCGAGGTACGCCTCCAGCCCGTGCCGGCCGCCTTCCCGGCCGTAGCCGGACTCCTTGTAGCCACCGAACGGCGAGGCCGGATCGAACTTGTTGAACGTGTTGGCCCAGACCACGCCGGCCCGGAGCCGGGACGCCATCCACAAGATCCGCGACCCCTTGTCGGTCCAGACCCCGGCAGACAGCCCGTACGGGGTGTTGTTGGCCTTCTCCACCGCCTCGGCCGGCGTGCGGAAGGTCAGGACGGACAGGACCGGCCCGAAGATCTCCTCCCGGGCGATGCGGTGCGCCTGCGACACGCCGGTGAACACCGTCGGCGGGAACCAGAAGCCCTTCACCGGCAGGTCGCACGGCGGCGACCACCGCTGCGCGCCCTCGGCCTCGCCGACCTCGGACAGCTCGCGGATCTTGGCCAACTGGGCGGCGGAGTTGATGGCACCGACGTCGGTGTTCTTGTCCAGCGGGTCACCCAGCCGCAGCGTGGCCAGCCGCCGTCTCAGCGAGGCCAGGACCTGTTCGTAGACCGACTCCTGGACGAGCAGCCTCGAGCCCGCGCAGCAGACGTGACCCTGGTTGAAGAAGATGCCGTTCACGATCCCCTCGACGGCCTGATCGACGGGTGCGTCGTCGAACACGATGTTGGCGGCCTTCCCGCCCAGTTCCAGGGTCACCTTCTTGCGCGGGCCGGTCGCGCAGGCCCGGGCGATCTGCTTGCCGACCTCGGTGGACCCGGTGAAGGCCACCTTGTCGATGCCGGGATGCTCCACCAGCGCGCGGCCGGTCTCCCCGGCACCGGTGACAATGTTGACCACGCCGGGCAGCAGGTCGGCCTGCTGGCAGATCTCGGCGAACGTCAGCGCGGTCAGCGGCGTGGTCTCGGCCGGCTTGAGCACCACCGTGTTGCCGCAGGCCAGCGCCGGTGCGATCTTCCAGGCCAGCATCAGCAGCGGGAAGTTCCACGGGATGACCTGGCCGGCCACCCCCAGCGGGCGCGGCGCGGGACCGTATCCCGCGTACTCCAGCTTGTCGGCCCAGCCGGCGTGGTAGAAAAAGTGCGCCGCGACCAGCGGGATGTCCACGTCGCGTGATTCCCTGATGGGCTTGCCGTTGTCGAGGGACTCCAGCACGGCCAGTTCGCGGGCCCGCTCCTGGATGATCCTCGCGATGCGGAACAGGTACTTGCCTCGTTCCTTCGGCGGCAGGCCGGACCAGGTGCGGTCGTAGGCCTGGCGGGCGGCGGTCACCGCACGGTCCACGTCGGCGGGACCCGCCTCGGTCACCTCGGCCAGGACCTCCTCGGTGGCCGGCGAGATGGTCTTGAACGCGCGGCCGTCCGCGCTGGAGGTGAACTCGCCACCGATGAACAGCCCGTATGACTCCTTGATGGAGACGATCGCGCGTGACTCCGGTGCGGGCGCGTACTCGAACCTAGCCATGTCAGTCCAGGATGGAATGGGACGGGGTTCTTGTCATGTTCACGACCCCTCGTGGCCTGCGGCTTCCACTTGTCAACGCATCTCAAAACATACCTCGCATGCCCGAGGTGCGCCCTCGCCGCCGAACGCCTGCGGGGCTCCGGCCACCAAGCGGGCTGCCGCACGCCCTCTCGGGGCTGCGCCTGTCCTCATGCCGCGTTCATGGAGTGCCGCTCAAGGCATGAGCGAGGATCTCATCGGCTGGCCCGGTCCAGGTGAACGGCTGCCGCCAGCCGTCGTAGTCTCCGTACTCACACGGATCGTCGTGCGGCGATGCGTGGTGCCATGGTCAGCAATTCAACGGCGCCGTCGTCAGAATCCTTTGGGTGGGATTTGCCGCATACGAAGTGGCAGCCGATGCTGGTCGCGGGATCTGTTATAGCACGTCTTGCCGGAGCATCGCCCGGGTGATTCCCTGTATCTGTGATGTGGCTGCATAATTAGCTCTAGCGCCGTATAATTGTTGCCCTAGCTGACTTAGTGCGGAAGTCTTTACATAGGCCCGCCACCCTGACCTCCGGCGTCAGGTCCTGGCCGCACTCCGTCTGCAAGGACCGATTTGAAAAAGGGAGGCCTGCCGTGAGCCAGCGCGCCTACGGAAAGACGATGCGTGCGGTGACCGCGGCTACGCTGGTGTCGTCGTACCTGCTCGTGGTGCTCGGCAGCACCGTGCGGGTAACCCAGTCGGGCATGGGCTGCGCGAGCTGGCCGCTGTGCAATGGCCGTCTTGGGCTCAGCGGCACCTACCACGCGCTGCTGGAGCAGTCGCACCGCTACCTGGCAGCGGTGGTGACCATCCTGGTCATCATCACCTTCGCCGCGGCCCGGGAGCTGGCCCGCCGGGACCGGCTGGTGTACTGGAGCGCGGCGGCGTCACTGGGCCTGATCGGCCTGCAGGTGATCCTCGGCGCGGTAACGGTCTGGCTGCACAACGCCGGCTGGACGGTGGCGCTGCACCTGGCCTGCGCCTGGCTGCTGGTCGGGGCGATCACGGTGACCACGCTGGGGACCTGGCGCGCTCCGCTGGCGGACGGCTCGCCTGATCCGGCGGCCCGGGTCGCCCCCGCGGGCCGGGCGGGGCTAGTGGCTGCGGCCCTGATGTACGTGCTCGGGGTCAGCGGGATGCTGGTCCTGGACGGCGGGGCGAGCCAGGCCTGCCCGGGCTGGCCCGCCTGCGGGCTGGGAACCGGGTCCGCAGGCCAGGTCGCCCTGCAGTACCTGCACAGGTCGGCGGTGCTGGTGGCAACGGTGATGATAACGGCCGCAGCGGTGCGGACGCTGCGGTCGGCGTCGGCGGCCCGGGCGGTCAGGGTCCTGGCCGGGGCTGCGCTCGTGCTGCTCGCGGCGACGGCCGCGCTCGGCGGCCTGGTCGCGACGAGCGGCGCGCCAGCCGCTGGCCAGGACTTTCATCTCGCCCTGGCCAGCGCTCTATGGATTACCGTGGTGGCGCTGGCCACGCCGGGCGCTCCCGGCCCGGTCCGCAGGCGAGAACAGCCAGAGCCGGAGCTGCCGCGCCAGGATCAGCCCTCCCGTCTGCCGCGACCGGTCAGTGGGTGAGGCGAAGCTGGCGGGCGATCTGAGCGTCCATCCGCTGTGTCCTGGCCCGGTCGCGGCGTAGCCAGGCCGCGACGGCCAGGGCCAGCCATACCGTGTCGATGAGCATCCCGCCTGCCCACATCAGAATTCCGCCAACCTGCTGGTCGGCCAGCGGCCCCGGCCCGAATGGCCTCGGCACGGTCACGTAGAAGGGATACAGAACATAATTCGACGCGTAAATAAAGAAGCCGGTCAGGGTCTCCGGTACCATCATCAGGCCCAGCGAGAGCACCCTCATTTCAGGCGGCAGCCTGCGTGGGCATGGATTGGCATCCAGCAGCGGATAGTAATAGAGTAGCGTAATGCTCAGGTAGAGCGGATGCTCAATGAACTCATGGACTACGGGATGCTGCAGTGCGTAATCGTAGAACCGGGAGAAATGCGTGCCGAGCAGCACCCCGGCGAACAGCACCCAGGTGAGCACCGGATCGGTTACAGAGCCTGAAAGGCCAGGGTCTGGGTCTGCGGTGGTCCGGGTTCGATGCTGAGTCTTTACCCGGTGGCATTCTCCTGCAGCTGGGGGAAGAGTTCGCCGAGAACCTCGGTGGCGGCGGCGATGGCCT